>MFNM01000052.1 GCA_001782085.1 Candidatus Levybacteria bacterium RIFCSPHIGHO2_01_FULL_37_33 | reverse complement strand
TAAGATAAACCGAGTTATAGTCTGTTCCCTGGATTAAGAAAGGCAGCATGAAGAATATAAATCCCGCCCAAAGTATCAAGAGACCAAAGAAGGAAGAAATTTTACAAATGCTTCTCCATATGCGGGATTCCAATCTGGATAAACCAATCAGATTTAAGGAACCCAAGGTAAATGCAATAAGAAGAAAAATATGATAAATCCTAAGACTCTGAGTCCAGGGAGCATTAAGTAAGAGTCCGATCTCTCTTAAATTACTGGGAACTCTTAAGATTGCCAAGGCAGGCGGCGCAAATAAAACGTCTACTGTAAAGGCGTTAAGCAAAAAAACAATAAACAGTCCTACGTAGACTGCCTGAAGAATAGTAACATATAAGTTCAATCTTCTTTTCATTTACTATATTATTTCAGAATTAAATCATTTATTCAAGACCAAGCTATGAGTAAGATTTTTCCCAAAAGTCAAGGATTCTGCTACTTCATATAAAATATTTTTTTTGGTATTATACAATTATGTCGGATAACATGATGGAGAAGATTGTTGCCCTCTGTAAAAGGAGAGGCTTTGTTTTTCAAAATTCCGAAATTTACGGTGGAGTGAATGGAATTTGGGACTTAGGTCCTCTTGGAGTTGCCCTTGCAAATAATATTAAGAAGGAGTGGTGGAATTCTATGGTAATATCCCGGAATGATGTTGTTGGTTTTGATTCCTCAATTCTCTCAAGTCCAAAAGTTTGGGAAGCCTCGGGACATTTGAAATCTTTTACCGATCCTCTTATAGAATGTAAGATTTGCCATGAGAGATTTAGAGCAGATCATAAAAAAGAAATTGAAGAACACGGAAAAACCCACCCTTCGACAGGCTCAGGGCAAGCTAAATGGACAGATGTAAAACACTTTAACCTTATGTTTAAGACTTTTTTAGGGCCTTTGGATGATGAAAAAAATAAAACCTATTTAAGACCTGAGACTGCGCAGGGAATCTTCATCAACTTTCAAAATGTATTAGCAACAACAAGAGTTAAGATCCCATTTGGAATTGCACAAATCGGAAGAGGTTTTCGAAACGAGATAACAACAGGAAATTTTTTATTCAGAGTACGCGAATTTGAAATGATGGAGCTTGAATTTTTTACGGAGCCCGGGAAAGACAGCGAATGGTTTGATTACTGGAGAAAAGAAAGACTGAAGTGGTACTTAAATTTAGGAATAAAGAAAGAAAATATAAAACTTGTGGATCTGCCAAAAGAAGATATCGCACATTATTCAAAAGGAACGTCTGAGATTTGGTACAATTGGCCCTTTATGGGTTTTGGAGAGCTTGAGGGAATAGCAAATAGAGGAGATTATGATCTGAGTCAACACTCAAAATTTTCAGCAAAAGAATTGTCTTATTTCGATGAAGAAAATAAAAAAAGATTTATCCCGTATGCTATAGAACCATCCGTTGGTGTGGGCCGGGCAATCTTGGCATTTCTAATAGACTCGTACTCGGAAGAAAAGGATAGAGTTGTCCTAAAACTTCACCCAAAACTTTCTCCAATAAAAGCTGCCGTATTTCCTCTTCTTGCCAATAAATTACCTCTTGCAAAAATGGCACGCGCTATTTATGATAATCTTAAGAGTTCGATAAGGGATTCAATCGCATTTGACGAGCGGGGAAATATAGGTAAGAGATATTATTCACAGGATGAAATCGGTACGCCATTTTGCATAACAGTCGATTTTCAAAGCCTGGAAGACCAAACAGTTACTGTAAGGGACAGAGATACAATGAAGCAGGAGAGAATCAAGGTTAAGGAATTAAGCTCGTTTATTAAAAAGAAACTAGATTAGGATTTTTGGTAAACAATCTCTTCTCTTCGTTTTCCAATGTCAATAGGATAATCTCCTGTAAAACAAGATGTAGAGAGCATGCTCTCCGGTAATCCTATTGCGCTAATCATTCCATCATAAGATAAAAATTCCAAAGAATCTGCTCCTATATATTCGCAAATCTCAGATACACTTTTGTGTGCGCCTATCAGAGCACGCTGATCAGGTGTGTCAATTCCATAATAATCTGGGAATTTTACAGGTGGAGAAGTAATTCTCATGTGTATTTTCCTTGCACCTGCATTTCTAAGCATTCTTACCAACTCCCTTGAGGTTGTCCCTCTTACTATAGAATCATCAACTACTATTACCCTTTTGTTATGCAGAACTTCCCTGACTGGATTAAGTTTTTGTAATACTTCACTTACGCGTCTGTCTTGTCCTGGTCTTTGGAAAGTTCTTCCGGTATACCTATTTTTTATTAGACCTTCTTCGTAAGGTATCCCGGACTCTTGCGCATAACCTATGGCACCAGGCGTACCGGAATCGGGTACATTTATTACGATATCGGCATCACTATGAGAGGTTTCCCTAGCAGTCATTCCTCCAAGGTTTTTCCTTGCAACAAGAACACTTTTGCCCAAAAGGACACTGTCGGGTCTTGCAAAATAAATAAATTCAAAAATATCGAGCCTCTGTTCTCCTCTGGAATGTTCAAAAGAACGAAGCCCATTTTCATTTGCTGTTATCATTTCTCCAGGATTAATATCTCTGATGTATCTTGCACCTATCGCATCGAGAGCACAGGTTTCAGACGAAAACACATAGCCGCCGTTTAAAGCGCCAATAGAAAATGGTCTTAATCCTCGTTCATCCCTTGCCACAACAATTTGTTTATTGTCCATTGCAAGAAGAGAAAAAGCCCCTTTAAATAAAGGAATTGCCTTAACAACAGCTTCATCTAAACTTGCTCCTATATTCTTAAAGTGCAAAATGGCAGCATGCATCATTTCAGAATCATTTAAGTCACTTGTATTAATACCATATGTTTCTAAAAATTTCTCAACTTTTTCGGTATCTGGTAAATTGCCATTATGTACTAGTGTTAGCTTCTTTTCGGTATCAATTACTGGCTGAAGATGACAATCAGACGATTTTTTTGAAGAGGTTGCATAACGATTGTGGCCTATCGCCATATTTCCAGGAAGTAAATCGAAATTAAAACTTGCAGGATCTTCATCATCATAGACTTGTTTTACCAAGCCTTTTCTTTTGTGTATACTTATAGTAGAACCATCTGAAGTTGCGATTCCTGAACCTTCTTGTCCTCTATGCTGAAGAGCATGCAAGCCGTCTGCTGTTATTCTACCGACTTCTAAGTGGTCGCTTCTGTTGTATAACCCGAATACCGCGCATTTTTCTCCAAATTCTTTTTGAGATGAAGTGGGGTAAGCTTCTTTTCCGACCATCTAAAATCAATATAACATAATAAAAAATATCAAATCAAGGGGCGGTCTTGACACTATTTATTATATTAGCTATGCTGAATTTAATAGAAACCCTGAATAAGATGAAAAATAATAGGAATTTGATAATAGTAGGAGTAATTGTTTTAATACTTTTGGTTGGAGGAGGAATCTTCTTGGCAACCAAAAAATCTCCCAAACCCGCTATCCCTACTATGCAATCAGAAGAGATTTTGACTCTCTCTCCCTTGGATATTGGACTTTCCTTAACAATGGGAAGCGATGATAAAAGAGTTATAATGGAGATTACTAAAATAGAAGGTGTAACTTCGCTGGAGTATCAGCTATCGTACACATCCAAAGGCGATATTCCAAGAGGTGTAATCGGAACGCTAGATCTAAAAGGAAACACTATAAAAAAAGAAATTATTTTAGGAACCTGCTCAGATGTTTGTCATTACGACCAGGATGTATCTAATATAAAAATAATTATTAAGGTTACAAAGACGGACGGCAAAGTTTATCAGGTAGAAAAAAGCCTCTAGCACACGCTTCAAACTTCTGCTCAAAATTCAATCTCTACATTTAGTGTTTTAGGTTGATTTAACACACAATTTTGGTATTTTTGCTTATTGACACGCTTAATAATATGGTGCAAAATGAACTAAAGTGGGAAAAAGTGGAACAAAGTGGGACACTTCGACAAGCTCAGTGCAAGCAAAATTGTATGCTTATCGGTCAATACGAAGGAAAAATCGGAGCAAAGGGAAGAATTGCTTTCCCTAAGAAATTTAGGGAGATTCTTGGTGACAAATTAATAGTTACTTTAGGCTATGAAAACTCGCTCATCATTGTCTCGCAAGAGGGATGGAAATCACTTCTTGAAGGAACAGAAGGAAAGCCATTTATCCAGTCAGAAACTAGGGAAACACAACGATTTCTCCTTGGAGGAGCGAGCAATGTGGAACTCGATAGTAAAGGAAGGTTTGTTATGCCTTATTACCTACGAGAATTTGCAAAAATTAAAGACGAAATTATATTCCTAGGACTTAGTCGTTATGTTGAGATTTGGGATAAGGCAAGATGGACAGAGTACAGAGGAAATCTTGAAAAAAATATCGATGTTATTTCTCAAAGACTCGTTGATAAAGATAAAAAAGATGGCCAGGGGCAATGAATAACTTTCATACGCCTGTTCTTTTAAAAGAAGTAATAGATTTTCTAAGAGTTAAAAAAGGGTCAATGTACATAGACGCAACATTAGGCGGAGGAGGACAAAGCGAAAAAATTTTAGAATTAGGCGGAGTTGTACTTGGAATAGATGTTGATGAGGATGCAATTAGTTTTGTCAAAAGTCAAAAGTCAACCCTTCGGCTTCGCTCAGGGCAAGAAATCAAAAATCGGAATAACTTAACGTTTGCTCTTGGGAACTTTAAAAATATTGATAAAATTGCACGTTTAAAAGGTTTTAATAAAGTTTCCGGAATTCTATTTGATTTAGGGGTATCAAGTTATCAGTTAGAAAATCCGGAAAGAGGATTTAGTTTTCAGAAAAAGGGTCCGCTTGATATGCGAATGGACAAGAGTCTTTCGGTAAAAGCGGCGGATCTTCTGAATATCCTAACGAAAGGAGAAATTTATGAATTATTTTCTAAACTGGGTGAAGAGCGTTTTGCTTGGGCCATTTCTAACAGTATTGTTAGGGCCCGTGGAATAAAACCGATTAAGACGACTGAAGACCTGGTTTCGGTGATACAAGAATCATTGGGGAAAAAAGGTCGGACATCTGCCTTTGAGAGATCGAAAGTAGCAAAAAAAATATTCCAGTCCCTAAGAATAGCTGTTAATGATGAACTGAATAATTTAAAAGAAGCGCTGCCTAAGGCATATACGCTTCTTGATAGGAGGGGAAGACTTGCGGTTATAAGTTTTCACTCTCTTGAAGATAGAATAGTAAAAAATTATTTTAAGGAGTTTGAGAAAAAAAATATGGGAAAAATAATCACAAAAAAACCAATTAAACCATCAATTTATGAAACTGTAGAAAACAGAAGGAGTAAAAGTGCTAAGCTTAGGGTTTTTGAAAAAACCTAAGGTATGAAGAAACCAACATTTTTAATAATTATCATAATGTTTTTAATAATTGCATTATCTCTGATGAGAGTTATTGTATCCAATAATCTTTCAACAGCAGGAATTACGCTCTTAAAGCTTGAAAATAGGCTGAATTCGTATAAAATAGAAAATACAAATCTTCGCGAAAGGCTTTTAAATTTTACCTCTCTTTCTTACATTTCATCCGAATCATCCCAATTGGGTTTTGTAAAAAATAAAACAAATTTCACGCTGACAAAGCCTTTGCCTTTGGCTATTAAACAATGATATGGAGATATCGATTAACCTTAATTATTCTTCTTTTAACCTTTTGTCTAGTTGTCGCAAGACTTTTTTATTGGCAAGTCGTTAAGGCTTCGGAGCTATCTCTTCTTGGTCAGTCTCAGTACGGAAAGATAATAAAGGTGTTGCCCCAAAGAGGCGAAATAAAAACTTCAGATAATTTTCCAATTGTTGCAAATAAAATTTCATATCTTATTTTTTCAAACCCGAAAGAGATAAAAGATAAAAATAAAATTTCATTACTTCTTTCAAAAATACTCAATACAAAGGAATCATCAATGAGCGCACAGTTGTTTTTGGATCGTTTTTGGGTACCCTTAAAGACCGGACTCACTACGAAAGAAAAAGAAAACATTGAGAAGTTGAGTTTGCCCGGAATAGGATTTGAGAAACAATTTACACGATATTATCCCGAAGCTTCCATGGCCGCCCATCTTCTAGGTTTTGTAGGTAAAGATGAAGCGGGGCAGGATAAAGGTTATTTTGGAATAGAAGGGTATTATGATAGGCTTCTTAAAGGAAAAGGGGGTATTGCCGTTCAAATTCATGATGCCCTAGGAAGACCTATTTTGTCCCGGACAAATCAAAATTCAAAAGAAACAAAAGGTAGCAATTTAATATTAAATATAAACAGATCCATACAGTTTATAGTAGAGGAAAAATTAAAAAAAGGAATAGAACAATATGGCGCATCGGGAGGACTGGTTGGAGTTATGGATCCTAAAACAGGCAATATTCTTGCTCTTTCTTCATTTCCGGCATTCTCCCTCTTGGATTTCCAAGATTACGAACAGCGTTTATACAAAAATCCTTTTATTTCTAATTTGTATGAACCGGGTTCCACATTCAAACCCTTAGTTATGTCTGCGGCCTTAAATAGCAAGTTAGTTACTCCGCAGACAAAATGTCCTGTTTGCGCAGGACCTATTTCTGTTTCGGGTTTTGATATACGCACATGGAATAATAAATATTTTAAAGATAACAATATGGTTGGAATAATTCAGCATTCGGATAACGTTGGGATGGTTTTTGTAGCTCAGAAATTAGGTGTTGATAAAATGGTAAGCTATCTTTCTGCCTTTGGAATAGGAGATTTAACCGGGATAGATCTTCAGGGAGAAGTTTCACAGCCCCTTCCTCCAAAAGATTCGTGGTATCCCGTGGATTTGGCAACTAAAGGTTTTGGACAGGGAATTTCAATAACTGCGATAGAACTTTTAAGCGCTACTTCTGCTATTGCAAATAAAGGAGTCAGAATGGAACCTCACGTTGTCGGGGCAGTAGAGGACCCGAACGGAAAAATTTCTAAAATACCGCCTAAGGTTTTGGGGAAACCAATATCACAGGAAACTGCAAAGATAATGACAGAAATTTTGGTAAATGCGGTAAATAAAGGAGAGGCCTCCTGGGCAAAGATTCCCGGCTATAGAATCGCGGGAAAAACAGGAACTGCCTCAATTCCGGTTAAGGGACGCTATGATGTTAATCAAACTATCGCGTCCTTTATTGGTTTTGCTCCGGCCGACAATCCAAAATTCGTTATGGTTGTGATCCTAGACAGACCAACAGCTTCAATTTACGGAGCAGAAACTGCTGCTCCCATATTTTTTGATATTGCGCGGGATCTCATGCTATATTTTGGAATCGCTCCAAGCGAATAATAGATTATAGGCTTAAAAAAAGGTATAATTGGCATATGTGGAAAAAAATTAAGAATATTTATCATTTTTTTATAGCTTCTCTGGCGAATTTCTGGCATGGCTCACCTTCTAAAAATCTAATTGTTATAGGAATAACAGGTACAGATGGAAAAACAACTACAGCCTCACTTATTCACCACATTCTTAAAAGTTCCGGCTTTAGTTCCTCCATAATCTCCTCAATAGGAGCTGAAATAAATGGGAGAAAATACCCTTTGCCTTTTCATGTAACAACACCTCCGCCTTTTGCTTTGCAGAAATTTATAAAAAGGGCAGTGGCATTTAAAGAAAAAAGCTACTTGGTTTTGGAGGTCACATCCCATTCGCTAGATCAGCAAAGAGTATTTGGTATTAATTTTGAAATCGGCGTTATTACAAACATAACCCGGGAACACTTGGATTATCACAAGACTTACGAAAATTATATTAAAGCAAAAACCAAGCTTTTAGAAATGTCAAGAATTGCGGTATTAAATCAGGATGACGAGTCGTACGAGCTAATTAAAAAAGAGCTTGGAGAGTCAAAAAAAATAAAAATAATTACCTATGGATCTAGGAAATCTTCAGATATAAATCCAATCGATTTTAAATACAAAAGTAAATTACTTGGGCAATTTAATAAATATAATATTCTTGCAGGAATAGCAGTTTGTGTTAATTTAGGAATTAAAAAGAAAAAAATTATTAATGCTGTCGGGACATTTAATCCCCCTTTGGGAAGACAGGATATAGTTTATCCTTCGGCAGGCTCAGGACAAGGCGATTTTACCGTAATGATTGACTTTGCGCATACGCCGAATTCTTTTTTGCAAATTCTGAAAGTTTTAAGAAAAAAAGTGAAAGGAAGAATAATTCATGTATTTGGTGCGGCAGGACAAAGAGATGCCTTAAAAAGGCCGGAGATGGGAAAAATCTCTTCGGAGTATTCGGATATAGTTATAGTGACTTCGGAAGATCCACGGTCTGAGCGTATAGAAAAAATTACAGATGAAATAATTGCTGGAATAGATAATAGAGAAAATCGTATTAAAAATAAAACCCTTTTAAGAATTTCAGACAGACAAAAAGCAATAACTGAGGCAATAAAAATGGCCAAAAGAGATGACCTAGTCCTTTTGACGGGAAAATCTCATGAAAAATCTATAAATTATGGCTTGGGAGAAGAGCCCTGGGATGAGTTTGAAGCAGCAAAGGAAGCAATAGAATCAAGGAGTATGAATTATGAATCTAGAACTAAAATTAAGAATAAGAACCTAGAAAATTTATAAAACATCCTAGTGTCCTAGGGTGTCAAGCAAAAACCACCCCTGGGGTGTCTAGCGTATAAAAAATGAGGAAAATTAAATCAATTCATTTTGTAGGATTAAAGGGAGTTGGAATGACTCCCTTGGCAATTATTGCAAAAGAGGCGGGAATGAAAGTAACAGGATCTGACATAAAAGAAGAATTTATTACAGATATTTCTTTAAAAAATGCCGGAATTGCGCCTTTCATTGGTTTTTCTAAGGAAAATGTTAAAGATGCGGATTTGGTGATAGCAACGGGAGCGCACGGAGGCTTAAAAAACATAGAAGTATTAGAGGCAAAAAAAAGAGGAATTCCTGTCTGGACACAGGGACAGGCTGTTGGAGAGTACATGAGAGGAAATCTGTTCAAAAGAGAATTTATTGGGATTTCTGTTGCCGGATCTCACGGAAAAACAACAACAACCGCAATGATTGCAACAATTCTTGCGGAAAATAATTTGGATGCTTCTTTTTTAATTGGAACAGGAAGCGTTCCGTCTCTTGGTGCTCCCGGACATTTTGGGAAAGGAAAATACTTTGTTGCCGAAGCGGATGAATATGCAACTGAACCGGAGTCGGATCTTACTCCAAAATTTTTATGGCAGAATCCCAAAATTGAGGTCTTTACGAATATAGAATTTGATCACCCGGATATTTATAAATCAGTAGATGAAATAAGAGAAGACTTCTTAAGATTTGCAAATAAAATTCCAAAAGACGGTATTCTTATTGCCGGAGGAGACGATAAGCAAATAAAAGAACTCTTAAAAGACTACAGCGGAGCTAAAGTAACTTTTGGGTTTTCCCCAGTCAATGATTATGTTTTGGAAAAAGTAAGATATGAAGACGAGAAAATGTTTTTTTGGATTTCTGCAAAAGGTACATCTTTGGGAGAATTCCCACTCAATGCTATTGGAGGCTTCAATATCTCAAATGCTCTGGCTTCTATAATTGCGGGAGTAGAAGTTGGTTTGTCCCTGCAAAATATAAAAAAGGCGATTGGGAAATATAATGGTTCAAAAAGAAGATTTGAGTTTATCGGAAGACTTAAAACAGGAGCTAAAGTTTTTGATGATTATGCCCATCATCCAACCGAAATCAAAAAAACTCTTGCTGCTATTAGAAAGAATAATTCAAAATCAAAAATAGTATGTATATTTCAGCCGCATACATATTCAAGAACAAAAGCCTTGTTTTCGGACTTTGTTACTTCATTTTATGATGCAGACACCGTTATATTAATGGCTATATACCCTTCCTTGCGGGAAGAAAAAGATTCTACCGTTTCATCGGAACTTTTAGCTCAAAAAATAAGCCAGACTCACAGGGATGTCCTTTTTTTGCCGGATGAGTCTTCTGTGGTAGAATATATCGATAAAAAAAAGTACGGTGATAATACTATTATTATTACAATGGGAGCAGGAGATGTTTATAAAATAAGCGAAAAATTAGATTTTAGATAATTTATGGAAACATTTGTCATAAAAGGCGGAACAAAATTAAAGGGAAAGATATCTGTATCAGGTTCTAAGAACGTGGCTTTAAAAGCTTTGGTAGCAGCATGTCTTACGGATGAGGAAGTCGTAATAGAAAATATCCCCTTAATATCTGATTTTATGGTTATGGTAGATATAATTGAGGATCTTGGAGGAAAAGTTAAAATAAAAGACCATACAGCCGTCGTCAAAATCAAAAAAATTAAAAAAACCAGAATATCTTTAGAAAAAGCCGCGTCAATTAGAACCTCTGCTATGTTTATGGCGCCTCTTCTGGCAAGATGCGGGCAGGCAGTTATTCCAAACCCGGGGGGTTGTAGAATCGGTGCAAGGCCAATGGACAGGATAATTGGAGGAATTGAAAAAATGGGGGTTAAGGTGTTTTATGATAGTAAAGATGGATATTTTTATTTAACTTCTAAAAATAGAATGAAGTCTGCAAATTATAAATTTGAAAAAAACACTCATACGGGAACCGAAACTCTTATTCTTGCATCTGTTTTAGCAAGAGGAGAAACAATCTTGGATAATGCGGCAGAAGAGCCGGAGGTTTCGGAGCTTATAAATCTTTTGAATCTGATGGGTGCAAATGTGAGAAGAGTTAACAGAAGAAAAATAATAATCAATGGCGTTTTAAAGCTTCATGGAGCAAAATTTAAAATTCCTCCGGATAGGAATGAAGTAGTTACGTTCGCAATTGCTGCAGTAATTACAAAGGGGGATGTCTTTATTAAAAATATAAACAAGAATGGTCTTGAAGAGTTTTTAGAAAAATTAAAAATTGCAGGAGGAGGAATTGAGGAGAAAAAAGAAGGAATAAGATTTTATTATATTGATGGAGTCAGTCCGACAAACACTGCCACCTCTTTCTATCCAGGCTTTATGACAGACTGGCAAGGTCCTTGGCTGATTTTAATGACTCAGGGGGAAGGTATTTCTACTATCCATGAGACAGTTTACGAGAATAGATTTGGTTATGTGGGAGAACTTTCGAAAATGGGGGCACAGATCGAACTCTTTAATCCGGTCGTTAGAAACCCAAAAAAATTTTATAACTTTAATTTTGAAGACAATAAACCGGAGTATAAACATGCTGCAAAAATTTACGGACCCGTTGATTTTCATAATGCGGCAATTAATATTTCGGATTTGCGGGCAGGGGCAACGCTTGTCTTAGCAGCGCTTGCGGCAAATGGGGAAAGTGTGGTTTTTGGAGTAGAACATTTAGACCGAGGGTATGAAGATTTTGATAGAAGAATAAAAAAATTGGGAGGTAATATAAAAAGAGTAAAGGAATAATATGCAGGCTGTACTACTTGCGGCCGGAAAATCGAGCCGTTTCTATCCATACAATTATTTTTCGCACAAGTCTCTTATTAAAATTTTAGGGAAACCTATTATTGTTCATACAATTGAGTCAATAAAAAAATCCGGAATAAAAGACATTATTTTAATTATTTCAAAAGATTCCGAAATTAAAAAAATACTGGGTAGTGGTAAGAATCTCGGAGTAAACATTCAATACGTTGTTCAAAAGGAGCCAACCGGAGGGGGCAACGGGCTTCTTTTGGCGGAAAAATCAATAGGTGGAGATTTTTTTCTGTTAAATGTTTCCCGCGTTGATTTTTGGGAGTTTAAAGAATTGATGCTTAGTAAAAAAAGTAAAAATGATAAAGCTATTCTTCTTGCTAAAAAGGAAAAGAACTTAGAGAAATACGGCTTTTTAAAAGTAGAGAAAGATAAAGTCCTGGATCTTATAGAGAAACCGCAAAAAGGAAAAGAACCATCTAATTTAAGGCTTATCGGAATCTATCTTTTCACCAAAGATTTTTTAAAAACTTTAAGACAAACACTGGATGAACATTACAGACTGGAAAAGGCAATTTCCAGTTTTTCCAAAATTCATCCGGTAAAATTTGTTGAAACAGAAAAAGAAGCTCCGTCTCTTAAATACTCCTTCGATCTTTTAGGAATTAAAAATTACTTATTAAAAAACATTAAAAAATCAATTGGAAAAAATGTAAAAATCGCAAAAAGTTCGGAAGTTATCGGAAAAGTAATTATTCAAGATGGAGTAGAGATTATGGAAGGTGCAAGAATAAAAGGGCCGTGTTCTATTGGAAAAAACTCAGTTATAGGAAACAACGTAATTTTAAGAAACGGGGTTGATGTAGAAGAAAACTGCGTAATCGGAGCAAACATGGAGATAAAAAATAGTTTAATAATGAAAGGGACAAAAGTTCACTCGGGATTTATCGGAGATTCAATTATTGGAGAAAATTGTCGAATTGGTGCAGATTTTTCAACCGCCAATGTGAGACTTGATAGAAAACCCGTTGGGGTTGTCATAAAAGAGAGAGAGATCGATTCAGGTTTAAATCATCTCGGAACCTTAGTCGGCAGAAATACAAAAATAGGTATTAAAGCATCAACCATGCCAGGGACAGTTATCGGACAAAATGCTATTGTCGGCCCCTCAACAGTAGTTTTAAATAATGTAGTAGAAGATACAAAATACTTTACCAAATTTAAAGAAATTGTTGTAAAAAAATGAAAAAACAAAAAATAATTCTTTTCGACATTGATTATACTTTGTTTAATACTGATGTTTTTAAAGAAACACAACTCAAAAAACATTCGGTATATAATGAAGTGCATGGCGTCTTAGAGAAACTTTCAAAAATAGCGCAGCTTGTAATTTTTTCCGAAGGTGAAATCGACTTTCAAAAAACAAAACTGGAGAAAACAGATATTAAAAAATATTTTAAAGAACAAAATTTACATATCTCTAAAAGTAAAATTGATAAATTGCGACAAGTTTTGAACAGATATTCACATGGGCAAATTTTTTTTGTTGATGATAAATTGAGTATTTTACATGATGCAAAAAAACTGTTGTCTGATGTATTTACAATTTGGGTAAAACGAGGAATATATGCCAAAAATCAAAAACCAATCCTAGGGTTTAAACCGGATGCAACAATAGATAATCTAAAAGAAATTATTTCAATTATTCATAATTCATAAATCATAAATCTTATATATGTGTGGGATTTTCGGATATGTCGGGAAAAACAATAATGCTGCTCAAATAAATCTTGAAGGGCTAAAACTTCTTGAATATCGCGGTTATGACAGCTGGGGAATAGCGGTAAAAGTTGAAAGTTCAAAGTTGAAAGTTCAAAGTTCGAGTAGTAAATTTATTGTCGAGAAGCATGTCGGCAAAATCGGCGACGCAAATCTCAACCATCAACTCATAACTCATAACTCCTCGCTCGCAGTAGGCCATACTCGTTGGGCAACGCATGGCGGAGTTACTGTTCAAAATGCGCATCCTCACCTAGACTGCACGAAATCAATCGCTGTTGTTCATAACGGAATTGTAGAAAATTTTCAAGAGTTAAGAAACGATCTTTTTAAAAAAGGTCATAAATTCTTATCCGAAACCGATACAGAAGTTATACCTCATTTAATCGAAGAGTTCATAAAAAGGCGGGGATTTGCGTCTTCGGTTCGCGATGCTTTTAATAAACTTAAAGGACTGAATGCAATAGTTGTCGCAAATGCAAAATCGAGTGAAATAATCGCCGCAAAAAACGGCTCTCCCCTTGTTGTAGGGATTGATAAGAATGCTTTTATTATTGCCTCAGACCTTATTGGAATATCAGATTACACTAATATAGTGATTTTTTTAAAAGACAATCAAATGGTTATTTTAGGAAAGGACATAAAATTATTATCTTTGCCAAAAGGAAATAGAATTAAAGAAAACATTGAAAAAATAAATTTTAAATTTGAAAAATCAAGTAAAGGTAATTTTGAACACTTCATGATTAAAGAAATTTATGAACAGCCAAGAATTATTAGAAATATTGCAAAAAATTACGACAAAGATATCGAATTTTTGAGCAAACTTGTGGAAAAAGCAAAAGGGATTTTTTTTATTGGAGCAGGTACTGCTTATAATGCTGCATTATCCGGCACTTATCTATTTTCAAAAAACGCTCATATGCACGTAAATACTTCTGTTGCGTCTGAGTTTAACTATTTAGAGAATTTTTTGACAAAAAAAAGTTTGGTTATTGCCCTTTCTCAAAGCGGAGAGACAATTGATGTTATAGAGCCCTTAAATAGAGCAAAAAAGCGAGGAAGTAAAATTGTTGGTATAACAAATGCTATTGGTTCATCCATTTATAGAATGGCGGATTTCAATATTCTGTTAAATGCCGGGACAGAAACAGCTGTTGCATCTACTAAGGCGTATACTGCAAAACTTTCGATAATTCTTCTTCTTGTTTTTTCAATAATAAATAAATTAAAAGATGGAAAAGAGATGCTTTTGAAAGTCTCAGATGAAATAGAAAGACTTCTTAAGAAAGAAAATCTAAAAAAGATCAAAGATATTTCAAAAAGTTTAAATAATTCCGATACCAT
>MFNM01000051.1 GCA_001782085.1 Candidatus Levybacteria bacterium RIFCSPHIGHO2_01_FULL_37_33 | reverse complement strand
TGCCTTTCGAAGTGTCTTTTCGTAGATAGTTTTGTCAAAAAAATAAGCTTGAGTGATTTGCGCAATAGTTATATCTCTTTTTTCATCACGTATGAGCACGCGAGTTCCCTTCGTAACCCTTTGCAAATAAGCAGAGATGTTCGTTCTTAATTCACTTACGGATACAGTTAATGTCATATACTTATATATTAGTACATTATGTACATTATGTCAATATGTGCGTATTTTCCTGGATGTGTCGGGGTAGCCCGATTTGTCCTCCAGATTTTATCAGTCGACTTTTCAATTCTATTCGAATACGTCTCATGTTGAAAATCTTTGGAGGATCCGCCTTTGGCGGAAACCAGACATCTATATTTTTTGTCGGAGATCGCGGAATCGAACCGCGTGCCTCTCGGTCCCGAACCGAGCGTTCTGCCAGTGAACTAATCTCCGGAATTTTTTTATTCTAAATCTTTTTGTGCTAGAATACAAATACATTTGTCCCCGTAGCTCAACGGATAGAGTAGTCGCGTCCTAAGCGATTGATACGGGTTCGATTCCTGTCGGGGACGCAATCGGAAGCGAAGAAAAAGGACATGCCGTCGGTTAAAAGACGTAGACTGCTACTAGTTTTTCTTAAAAATTACTTCTTAAATAAACCAAATAACTTCCCGTATTGTTCCAAAATAAACCTATCAATTATTTCCAATATGTTAAGGGATGACTTTAGCGGGTTAAATCTCTTTTCTTCTTTGATTTCTTGCCCTACCTTTGCTCCTAACACACTGCCTTCTTGGTAAAACTTCATTTGGGTACTGCCGGTGCTTACGCCTAAAACAGTTGATGACAATTTTATAGTTTTTTGCATGTCATCCTCTTCTTTAGAAATTCTCTCGGGCAGGATTAGATAGGAAACTGAAGCTAAGTCTTTCAAAACCTCCGTACCTCTACTATCGTTTGCCAATACTTTAGAAGAGGGCAAAAATTCAATTTTAACAATACCCGGAGATTTGCCTCTGAAAAAAACAGTCCCAAAAAGTCCTTTATCAGCAAAAAATCCCGGATTAGGTAATCCCCCTGTCAACCGGGCATAGCCTCCGTCATTGTTTATTTCTTTTTGAATAAATATATTCGCAAAAGAACCTTCTGTTGATATATCAACAACCTCTGCTTTGGAGGATTCAAAGCCTAAGTCAGCCTGAACAGCATTTATTGGCGTTTTAATTCCTGCTATCTCAATCTTCATCGGAAATATCTCTCCAAGTCTATACTGCCCTTTGGTTGGAATAATAAACGAAACAGTTTTAGGCGTTGGCGGAAAACCTAATTTGAAAAGGATTTGGCTTTCTCCAAAAACAACACCAATGAAAGCAATTGAAAAAATCAGAATCAAAAATCCATTGAGAACTGCGGAAGTTATACTTTTGGGCGATACACCTTCGTTTTTGTTAACAACTTTGTGGCAAAAAGGGCACCAATCTTCATTAACTTTTGCCCGACATAAGAAACAAGCTGCTTGCTTTGGTGCAAAAAGCCACCATAAGGGATAGGCAACTGCGATAAATATTCCAAAGATTGCCATTATATGGACTAAAAACCATGAGGCTATAACCATCAGTGGAATTGAGAAAAAGGTGCCTAAGTTTAGTAATTTATTCATCTTTCAACATAAAACATTAAAACTGAAAAATCTTTTAAGCTACATGTGCCATCATTATTAATATCACATTTTTTACTCCCCTTGCTTCCAGTCCCTTCTCCCTTAGCCACCGTTATTTCTTCGAGTAATGCATTCTTCCATTCATCCACCCATTGTTTAACAGCAGGATACAGCTCTCCAAGTGTAATTTTACTATCCCCATCTATATCAAAGAGGCTTAGGATGGGAGGCAAAGCAGGTTTGGGGATTGGGGAAGCTGACGTTGTCGGCGTAGTTGTTGGGAGCTCTGCGGGCGTAGAAGTCACGCTTGAGGTAGTAGTCGTAGTTGTTGGAGTCGGGGTTGGAGTTGGGGTTAATGTAGGAGTGGGACTTGGGGTTGGAGTAGGCGTTGGGGCAATACATGATGAAGTATCAAATGTACAGGCTATGTCACAAGTCAAATCGCCACCAGCATACCCTAAACTTGCGCATGCTTTTCCGTTTAAATTGCTTCCCTCACAATCTTCAGACCCTTCTACTATATCGTCCCCACAGACGCTTAATTTAATAGTCGCATTTACCGTCTGATTTGAATTAGCTTGAACCAACACGGGAGCAACCATAATCAAAATAGCAATAAGAGATATAAAAACTAGATTTATCATTCTTGCTGTTGTTTTGCATTTCATTCATTTTTTTTATCTTGCTTGTTAAATTCCTCTAATCTTCTTCGCCTTGACCTTCTTGGCGTGCCTTGCTTGCTGGCTTCTGTTTGCTGTTTTTTAAGTCCGATTTGGATGTTAAAGCGTTTTCGAATAAAAATATAGGCTATGCCTATGGCTAACAGAACAATAAATCTTTGAGGCCAGGGAGCATATACTTTCCAGAAACTTATGATTTTATAATATATTCCAGTAAAAATATTAGCAGGAACAACTGTAAAATAGAGTTTGGCAGCCGCCGCAATCCCGATACTGGTTTGTCCTTTTTGCGATTTTTTAATAGGATGACCTTCTAAATAAGCAAAGTAATCGCCAGGTTGAGTTATTACAGGTAAATTCAACTTGACATTTACTATTTGAACTTTTCCAGGATCTAGATGGAACTTTTGAGGAGAAAAAATAAACCAGCTCTTGGGAGGGCGAAGTTGCGGTTGTTTCTCATGGTAGGAAATATCTGCTTCGTAATCCGATGGTTCATCTCCCGTATTGATAATTGTAAAGGGGGGAAATTGGTAAATTATTCCGGGTTTTAATTTCTCATCAATTTGAATCTTTCCTGTTCCTACACCCACTCCCAGCGTGGCAAAAACAGAAGTTGGAAAAATAACAAACAAAAGAAATAAAAACAACAAAAACTTTTTCACTACAGATTTATTATAAAGAACAGAAGGACGGGTTGCAATAACAAAAATCAGGTGGCTGTTGCCGTAACAATGACATCAACTGATTGCGAAGTAAAATTCGTAGAGGATGTCGGAGTGTTGATATATAAATCAAAAGTCTGGGTGCCGCTTGCGGCAACACCTGCTGCCAAAGTTTGATTAGACGTAGTAAGTGCTGTGTAATTAGTGGGAGGAGTTGTGCAGGTTGCAAGGCAGAATCCGTGGACATAATTGTCAGTTCCGGCTGTTGCCGCCAAAGTCCAGTTGGCGCTATTTTGCCCTTTAATAGTAAAGGTTTCGGTGACATTGCCATTATTAGTTGCGGTTTGAAGGTCTACGGGACTACGCGTGGACGCTGTGGCGTTAAGACCTAATGTCCCGTAAGCAACTGTCCCATCAGTTACTGTCAAAGAAATATTTTGCACAGTAACGGTTGCTGAGACTGTCCCTGTAGTTGCTGCCAGTGCTACTTGGCTTAAAACTCCTACTACCAATGCCAAGATAGCAAAGAGTAAAAAGAGCTTCAACATTTTCATAACCAATTTAAGCGTAAACATTTTTCACGGGCTTGTCAAGGGGTTATTTTCACGAGATTCGTGATTTACTGCTGGACGGCCTGAATTGTCACATCGGCAGACTGTTGGATAGAGCAGGTACTGGTAGTAGGTACGGTAATGCGCAAATCAAGCTGTTTTGTTCCGGCCGCGGCAACGCTGGTGTAGAGCGTTTGATAGGCAGTGGTTAAGGCGGTGTAATTTGTCGGCGGGCTGGCGCAGGAAACATCGGTTTTTTTGCAGAATTCGTGGGTATACTGATCGGTGCCTGCCGTCGCGGCCAAAGTCCAGGGACAGGCGGTATTTTGTCCTTTGATGTTAAAGGTTTCCAACACATTCCCGTCGTTGGTTAAAGTTTGTGTGTCAGTAAGATCAATCGTTGTCTTTGAAGCGCCGGCCATCATTGTGCCATATGTTACAGTACCATCGTTCACGGATACGGAAACAACTGGGGCTGCATTAATCGTAATTTGTCCTGGCGAATACGCGCTTACCTGCGAATTGACCCCGTCATTAGTAATGCCGTATACATAATAAGTTCCCGGACTAACTCCTGTTGTATCCCACGAACACGTAGCATCAGTGCCTTCGGCCGCCGTTGCGCATGCGCCGGAAATAGCCGTGCCGTCAAGACCACTGTTGTTTGTATCATAGAAAAAAGCAGTTGTTACAACATTATCGGAATCGGCCGACGTGTATGTAACATTGTAAGCGTCGCCGACGGTTACCGTGTCCCCGGTACCGTCCGGCTGGGAAACAGAAAGTGTGGGAGCGGAGTTTGTATATGTAATGGTCATCCGGACATGATCGAGAGTTACCTGCGAGTTGGCAGAACCGGCGGTAAAACAAATCACCACGCCAAAAGTGCTGGCGCTAACCTGCGCGGCGGTTAGTCCGGCAGACCAGGTATCGGCTGCGCCTCCAAAGGTTTGATAGGTAGATCCTGGGTCAGACGTCGGCAAAGCGCCGGTCGCTTTATCAGCGCCAACTTCCGTTCCCTCTGTGGTAAATAGGATAACATCGGTATAGTTGGCGCTTCCCGACAAGGATTCCCATCCAAGAATTTCCACCGTAATGCCCGTAACCGTGCCTGTTATATTGAACCCAAAATTAGCAAGCCTTACTTCATCTGTCGTTTCGCCGGCATCCCAGTTCGTAGTACTACCATAGGTTGTAACAGTAGAATCGTTATTTGCATAAACGCTAGCAGTCGTGCTCCAAGTCGACGCATTGTTCGTACAGCCCGTTACCCCTGCTTGTGTAACAGTGCCAGCAGTGAGCGGTCCCGAACTGAACGCATATGCTTCTTGAATCTCCGGCGGGAAATTAAAAACCTGGGGCCAGCCGGTAAAAAGCCACGCAAAAATCAGAATAAAAACTAAAAATTTTCTCAATCTATTTTTTTTCATGCCCTTCTTATTGTAGTTTAACAATAAATTAGAAAAATCAATAGCTGCAATTCATACAAAAAATCTGGTAAAATAGGCGAGGGCTAAATTCTCCGATGAACTCTGGCAGGTTTGCTCGCCTCGCTTCGCGGGCGAAGCGGGTATAAGATCACGTCAGGGGCGCTTTTTAGAATATGAATAGATCAGAAATTATCCGTTTTTTGATTCTTCGAAGTATTGGCAACTTCTTACTTCTTTTTGCAATTTTTGGGGTTTTGGCAACATTTGGACCGGCACTTTATTACGAGGTTTCTTTTAAAATTGTTCAGGTTCGGGGAATAAAATACACCGTTGCCGACAATAAAACTTCTCCTCTGGGTGAAATTCTCAAAAAACAGCAAGCGGAAAATTCTCAGGGAATAAACGGGGGATTTGCTCAAGTTTTAGCAGGTCCTAAAGAACAGATTTTGATACCAAAAGATACAAATTTTAGTATTCTGATACCCCGTCTTGGCGCGAGTACAAAAGTTTTTTCAAACATTGATCCTTCCAATCAAAATGAATTTCTGCCGATTCTTCAAAATGGAGTTGCTCATGCCAAAGGAACAGTTTTTCCCGGAATGGCAGGCAATATATATCTTTTTGCCCACTCAACAGATAATTTTTGGGACGTAGGAAGATATAATGCGGTTTTTTATTTGTTAAAAGATTTAAAGCCCGGAGATGATATTATAGTTTTTTTTGAAAATCAAAGACATAATTATGTAGTTACTGAGTCAAGGGTTGTAGATGCTAAAGATATCTCCTACATTACTCAGGCTAAAACCGGTAAAGAGAAGCTTATTCTTCAGACATGCTGGCCACCCGGCACGACGTGGAAAAGACTTCTCGTTTTCGCAAAACCGAAATGAGTCGATTAACCGCTCAATTTACTAATAACTAATCACTAAGAACTAATAACTAGTTCACTTGAGGCTGATTGTATATAGATTTGGAGGCGTATCCGAGTTTCCTAAGTTGGTTAAAATGACAATTCTTGAGTTATCCGACCATGGGAAAACATAGCTATCTATAAACGGACCTGCATAAACTTTGGTTACATTGGCTCCATCATATTCCATAATATCTATTTTTTTATCATGGAGGTATATTAAGTGCTTTGAGTCGGGAAACCAGGTGAGGTAAATATCATCCTTATCGGCCGGAGTGTGAATCTTATAATTTCTGTCCTCTTTAATATCGTAAACATAGATTTTGTCTCTTTCCAAATTTCTTTCCTCAGGAGTTGAGTTTGCTCCTATTAACCTGGGGCTTCTTATAATTGGGAGCGTTGCAGACGATGATGCCCGATAAAGAATCTTTGTTTCGTCGGCTGACCAGGACATAATATTGAAATTATCGTTTACTGTTTTTCGCAGTTTTACAGAAAGCCCGTCCGCTAGCGATTTATCTCTATCGGCTTTTAATTTATCCCAAGAGGAATTTACGCTTGTAAGGGTTTCGGTGACATCGCTTGGAGACTGGTTAAATACACCTGCCGCAAGCAAATAATTTGCCGAAAGACCCTGGGCAGAAATGCTTGCTATAAGAGATTCTCCGTCCGGGGACCATAACATTATAGCTTTTGAGAATAAACTTACGGTGTCATCAGAGATTTGCCTGGAAGAATTCTGAAGAGTCAGAATTGGCCTTGATGTCATATCAAGAATATAGACTCCGTTTTTGCGTATAGTCTGAGAGGAAACAGTATAGGCTATTTTGGTGCGGGAAGGATCAAGCGCCGGATTATCTACCCCCGCGTTTGTTATACTCTCAAGTTTTGGAGCAGTGGGAAAAAGAAGAGCCTCTGCTTTAGTCACAACTCCTTTTTCTATTTTTAATTTTTTTTGCCAGGAGAAGTAGCCGTCCTTAAATATTTTAACCTCGTAGTCTCCCGGCTGAAGATTTATTGTGTTGTTTGTTGCCGTAGTTAAATGGTCATTAACAAACACTTGAGCACCGTCTGGGTTACTTGTTGCAACTAAAAGTCCGGTTCCGGCTAAATCCGCTCTCCCGTTGTCAAACGATAATCTGTAGCCCCGGCCGTACAAAACTAATCCTGCTGTTGCTAAAAACAATGCTAAAAGGATAGAGAGTGTTATAAGTATCTTTTTCATCACAAGCATTATACAGGCTAATAATAACCCTTGCAAGATGTACAAAATGAATTTATAATCAAGAATACAAAGCTAAAAAGTTTTTTTGATCTCTTAATATAGTATTTTGATACAGTTTATTTAACTAATAACTTAGAACTAAAAACTAATAACTAATTGATTTTATATTATGTTAAGCAAGCGTATAGGAATCGATTTAGGAACCGCAAACACATTGGTTTACCTCGCCGGAGAAGGTATCGTTCTTAACGAACCTACCGTAGTTGCCGTTACCGCAGAAGAAAACAGAGTCGTAGCGGTTGGCAAAGAAGCGAAGGAAATGCTGGGCAGAACTCCTGGAAATATTGTTGCCTTAAGACCTCTTAGAGACGGAGTAATTGCAGATTACACAATAACGGAGGCAATGCTTTCTTATTTTATAGACAAAGCCGCAGGGAAATCCCGTTTTTTTAAGCCGGAAGTTATGGTTTGTATTCCTTCCGGAGTAACTCAAGTAGAGAGGAGAGCGGTTTTAGACGCAACAATGGCAGCAGGGGCAAAAATTGCCTATCTTATCGAAGAGCCCTTAGCTGCCGCAATCGGAGCCAAGATTCCAATTGCTCAGCCGGCAGGGCACATGATTGTAGATATTGGAGGAGGGTCAAGCGAATGTGCTGTTATTTCCTTGGGAGGCGTTGTAGTTCATAATTCTGTAAGAGCAGGCGGAAACAAGATTGATGAAGCGATTGCAAACTACACAAAAAAGAAATTTAACCTTCTAGTTGGAGAAAGAACAGCAGAGGAAATAAAAATAACAATAGGAAATGCTCTGGTCGATGATTCTTCCTCAAAAGAAATTAAAAAAATGGAAATAAGAGGAAGGGATAGCATAACGGGACTGCCCAGGACTATAGAAGTAACCGAAGCGCAGATTAGCGAAGCCATTGCGCCGGTTCTCTTGGATATAATTGCAGCAGTTAAAGGCGTATTGGAGCAGACTCCGCCTGAGCTTGCAAGCGATATAATAGATAAAGGAGTCGTTATGAGCGGAGGGACATCTCTTCTTAAGAATTTTGATAAGTTAATAACTAAATTAACTGGTGTTCCATGCCATCTTGCAGAAGACGCTCTTTTATGTGTTGCAAGAGGAACAGGAGTAGCTCTTGAAAACATCGAACTTTATAAAAGAAGTATCGCCAAAAAGTAGCTTTCGAAATTAATACTTACTACAGCAATTTAATCCTATAATAAATAGATGCACTTTTCTCAATTTTTAAAAATGATAAGAAATATAAAATTTTTCACAACCAGGATAGAATTATAGTATGTTTTCCTATAATAACAAAGAAAATGGCCATTTAACGAGCTTATGGGTATGATTGTTGTTGGCTAATTTTGAGCATATTAAATACTCAAAAGTGGGAATTTTAAAAAATTTAACCCAATCATAATAAGACTTATAGTAAACAATACATGTTTGTAAAAAAAAACATATTGGGAATCGGGTTCTCTGATGTAAATGGAGAAGCAGTCCTAGAGTATATTCTACAAGGACTAAAAAAACCTGCTAAAAAATACTTTATTGTTACCCCAAATCCCGAAATCTTAATACTTGCAAGAAACGATACGAACTACAAAAAAATACTGAATTCGGCAAAATTAGCTTTGCCTGACGGCATGGGAGTAATAATAGCAGGAAAAGTTCTCAATAAAGAGTTAAAGGAAAAAATTACGGGCGTTGATTTAGTTGAAAGCCTCTGTAGGGCAGTTGAAGAAAAGCCCATAACAGTGGGATTTTTGGGCGCAGGACCGGCAGTAGCAGAGCAAACCGCCGAGTGCTTGAAGAAAAAATACCCCGGTTTAAAAGTAACTTTCGCTAGTTCGGAGTTCATAGTTCATAGTTCAGAGTCTCATAACCACGAACTCATAACTAGGATACCAGTTACTGATATACTCTTTGTAGCTTTCGGCTCTCCAAAACAAGAAATATGGATACATGAAAACCTGGATAAACTGCCGGTAAGGATTGCAATTGGTGTGGGAGGAGCTTTTGATTTTTTAAGCGGAAAAGTAAAAAGAGCGCCATACTGGGTTCAAAAAATAGGATTAGAATGGATGTTCAGATTAATTTATCAACCTTGGAGAGCCAAGCGACAACTTGCTCTTCTAAAATTTATATTCCTGGTCTTAAAAGAAAGATTTAATCTAAATAATGTATAATTAATAAAATGAAAGTTGGAATTATCGGACCGATTTGGCAGAGTATTCCTCCGCAGGGTTACGGAGGAACGGAGCTGGTCGTATACAATTTGGTTAATGGGTTAGCCGACAAGGGGCACGATGTGACACTTTTTGGGGCAAAATCTTCAAAGGTAAAGGCAAGGGTATTCCCGACTGTTGAAAGACCTCTTCGTGACGATAATGTTGAGTGGACAAATGTTGCCTATAATCTATACCATATCACAGAGGCTTTTGACAGAGCGGGGGACTTTGATATATTACACATGCATCTGAATAAAAGCCAGGATTATTTCGCACTGCCGCTTGCCAAATACTCAAAAACTCCGGTTATTTTTACAATACATTTTCAGCTGCCAAATCGAAATACTCAAAAAGATCGCTATCAGGTTCTGATGAAGTATAAGGATTTTGCCTACACTTCGATTTCCGATTCCCAACGAAATAACTTTCCGCTTAATTTTGTGTCAACAGTTTATAATGCCCTTGATGTTAGTTTGTTCCCTTTTAACAAAGAACCTGAGGACTATTTTGTGTGGCTAGGTAAGATAAATCCGCGTAAAGGAACCAAAGAAGCAATACTTGCGGCCAAAAAGGCAGGAGTAGTGCTAAAGGTAATTGGTGCTGTTGATCCGGGCGTACCCGAAATGCTTTCTTATTATCAAAATGAAGTAAAGCCGTTAATCGACGGCAAGCAAATTCAATGGATTGGGGAAGTAGGCATTGGGCAAAAGGCCGATCTTTTAGGTAGAGCTAAAGCTTTTCTCAATCCGATCCAATGGGAAGAGCCTTACGGTTTGGTAATGGTAGAAGCTCAGGTTTGCGGCACACCGGTTATAAGTTTTGCAAGAGGCGCCGCGCCCGAACTTATTAAGGATGGACTAACCGGCTATCTTGTTGAAAATGTTGACCAAATGGTTGAAAAGATGGGTCAGATAAATAATATAGACAGACGTGCGTGTAGGGAAAATGTTGAAGATAGATTCAGCATCCCGGCGATGATAGATGGTTATGAAAAATCGTATAATAAGGCAATTATGGCTTTTAAAAAACAATGATAACCGCAGAAGATCTAAAAAATTTCTTTGAGCGAAGAAAACTGCGCATGATTATAGCAGCAGATGCAGAGCCGCGTGTGCATCAACGCAAAAACGGAAATATAGTTTCTATTATTCCGGCAGGCGGTGTTTCTATTGCCCTTGATCCAATTGCACAGATTTCCCAAGGACTTTTTATTGCCCGGGGGAAAACCGGGACCGATAAGGAAGTTGTTGATAGAGACGATAAGGTTAAAATTCAAGGCGACCTCGGGAGCTATACGTTAAAGAGAATTTTTGTTGATGAAGAGGAAGAACAAGATTATTACAATGGGTTTTCTAACCAAACACTTTGGCCGCTCTGTCATGTTGCATTTCAGCCGCCGATATTTGAAAGTAGTTGGTACGAAAGCTATACAAAAGTGAATCAACGATTCGCAAAAGCAATTGGAGAGGCAAGTCTTAGGCAAAATTCTTTTATTTGGGTTCATGACTACCAATTAGCATTGGTTCCTAAATATTTAGACAAGCCAAAAGATGCAGTTTTGGGAATGTTTTGGCACATACCGTGGCCGACATGGGAAGCATTTCGTATTTTGCCGCAGAAAAGAGAGATTCTTGAGAGCATGCTTTCCTGCGATTTCCTAGCATTTCATAGAGGTTACCATGTAAGAAATTTTCTGGACACGGTTAAAAGAGAATTTGAAGTTCGAATAGATGAAGAAACTAATAAGGTTTACTACAACAAACGGGTGATTACGGTCAAAAATTTACCTATGGGCATTGACTCTGATGTTATTAAAGCCGTAGCACAGCAAAGTCAAGGGAGCTCATTCTTTGGGGTTATTGCAAAAGCTTTAGTCGATACAGATAGTCAAAAGAAGATGAAAGATAGCTTTGAAGAATTTTTTAAGAAATATAAAGTGATTATTGGAATTGATAGATTAGATTATACTAAGGGACTTACCCTTAGACTTGGGGCGATTGAAAAGTTTCTGAAAAAGTATCCGCAATATGTTGGTAAGGTTGTTTATGTTGGTATTATTGCACCCTCCCGAGAAACGATACCCGCGTATAAAGCTGTTCGTCGGGAAATTAGGAAGCAGGCTTTTGAGATTAACCTAAAATATGCCAGAAAAGAGTGGGCTCCGATACATTTGATTTATCAAGTGTTTACCCGAAAAGATGTTATGAATTTTTATAAGAAAGCCCAGCTTTGCTTAGTAACGCCTCTTGATGATGGGATGAATCTCGTAAGCAAAGAGTTCGTCATTGCGGCTTCAAACGTAGAAAATCCGGGAATGCTTGTTCTCTCACAATTTGCGGGATCTGCAATTGATTTAACCTCGGCTTTAATTATCAACCCATATAACGTAGAAGAAGTTGCTATAGCAATAAAAGATGGACTTGAGATGAAACGGGCGGAAAAGTTGCGGAGAATGAAATCAATGGCAGAAGCCTTGGAAGATAAAAATATTTATGCCTGGACAGAAGATTTTGTACGCGCTGCAGTTGATGCTGCAAGATGATACCATTTGTCTATGGCTGATTTTAAATTTCTAGAGGATCCTGTATCGAAAAAATGGGTAATACTTGCACCACGACGGGCAAAAAGGCCCGATATTGCAAGAGAACCGTCTCCATTATGTCCATTTTGTATTGGAAGAGAAAAGGATGAGCCGGAATTATATAGGGTTGGAGGAAAGACTGGAGATAGCAATTGGCAAATAAGAGTAGTTCCAAACAGATTTCCTTTTGCTCCTATCCATGAAATTATAATTCATTCCCCGGACCATCACAAAAATTTTGATGAATTGCCGGAAGATCAGGCTGAGTTGATTTTTAAGACCTATCGGCAAAGATACAATACTCATAAAAATAAAGGACAGGTATATATTTTCCATAATAGGGGAGAGGGGGGAGGAGAAAGTTTGCCTCATCCACACACTCAATTTTCAGTTATCCCAAGGCAGGTAAAACTTGACATTCCCCAGCTTAAGCCCGATTCATTATCTTTCCAAAGAGAAGAGACTGAGAAAATAGAAACTCCATATTTTTTAATTTCAAGCCCTATTGCAAGTCAATGGCCGGATGAAGTTTGGATCTATCCTAGGAGGGAAGGCCGCACTTTTGGGGATATTTCAGATGAGGAGATTTCAGACCTTTCTCTTATTGTTCCAAGACTTATTCAGATTCTCGATTTAAGGCACGGCCATGAATTTTCTTTTAATTTTTATATTTATCCCGGCATTGATTGGTACTTGCGGATAATTCCGCGGGAAAAATCATTGGGAGGATTTGAAATAGGAACTGGAATTTTTGTAAATACTCAAGATCCCAGAGAAACTATCGCTTTTATAAAAGAGCATCTTCAAACTCCGAATGTCGAAAAGATCAAAAAAGAACATCAGGCAGAATACGGGAGGGGTGTCTAATAGGGGTTCAACCCCTAAGTCCACCCCTAAGTCCAACCACTAACGCAAAAATCTGTTTAAACTTCGGCTAATCCTAAAAAGATGTGGGCTTCGTTTTCGTAAACCTTTAGAACCCCGTTATCTATTTTCATTTCCTTATCCCCTCCATCCTCGGTATGTATTATAATTTTATCTTTAATAACCGAGATAAAATTTTCGTGCTGGGGCAGAACATCAAAAATGCCTTTTTCATTAAATGATGTAATTGCTCTTACCCTATCATTAAATGAAATACCTTGCTTAGTCTGAATTTTAAGTAATATTAAAGGTTGGTTATCTTGGTTTTTGCTGTTCATTTAAAATCTCCTTAGCCGATCCTATAAACATAAATTTTTCTTCCGATACTTCATCATATTTACCATTGATGATGTCATTTACGTCCGAAACTGTCGTTAGTCTGGGAACATAAACACCTGACCGACCTGTTTGACTTTGCGCAACGTGAAAACTTTGAGTCATATAATTTTTTAATTTTGACGATCGTTTGTATTTTAATCTATCCTCCGGAGACAATTCGGCCTCACCAACAAGAGAAACAATTCTTTCAAATTCAACCACCTCTTTTAAAAGATTTTGAGCACGCGGCGCTGCTTCATTATGAAGCTCTCCGACAATCTCCGGGTTTAAATTTGCCGACGTTGAGGATAGCAGATCAACAGCGGGAAGAAATCCTCCTTGATAGGCAGCTCTTGATAAAATTACTGTCGAGTCAAGAAAAGGAAATATTGACTGGACTCCCTGATCCAGAATGTCATCATTAGGTACATAAATTGCTTCAATCGTACTTATAGAATTGCCCTTTGCAGAGACCAATCGTTCATGAAAAGATGCCATTTCAGATGCAAGCGTTGCTTGGTATCCATCCTCCGATGGAATAGTGTTCATTAAAACTGCAAGCTCATTTCCTGCTTGGGCAAAACGGAAAACGTTATCTATAAAAAATAAAACATCTTTTTTCAAAACATCCCGGAAATACTCTGCAACTGTGGTTGCCGTAAAGGCAGTTAAAAAACGAATTGCGGGATTTTCTCCCATAGGTCCAAAAACTAAAGATACCGAAGGCAGAACTTTTTGCTCGGCAAGCGTTTGGTGAAGTTCATGTCCTTCCCGAGTTCTTTCTCCAACGCCTGCAAATACGGAAACACTTTTGCCCTCATCTTTTTTAAGAACAATTACGTTGTGAATTATTTCGGTCAAGAGTAGCGTTTTTCCAACTCCTGCGCCTCCAAATAAACCGATTTTTCCTCCCTTTACAATAGGGGAGAAAAAATCTATCGCCTTTATTCCTGTTTCAAGTATTTCCTGATGAGTTGAAATGTCTTCATATGATGGATATTCTCCATAGATTGGCCGTCTTTCTGAACACTTTATCTGCCCCAATCCATCCAGATCTCCTCCGAAGATATCCATAACTCTTCCCAAAACACCCTCACCAACGGGAATAGTAATCGGTTCTTTTGTGTTTATAACCCGGGCTCCTCTGTAGACACTCGTAGTTTTAGAAAAACATAAGCTGTAAAAAGTTGAAGGGCCCGAGGATCTCACAACTTCCATTTTTGTTGTTTTATCATCCTCAAGAATTAAAAGATCGTGAAGATTGGGCGGATTTTCCGCAAACTCAACCTCGACAATTTGTCCCTGTACTCCAATTACTTTTCCATGATCTTTATCCATTTTGATTCCATAATGCCATGCTCGAGAATGTCTCAAGCTGTTTTTTATTAATAATTCTATGTCTAATCTTTTCTTTTTCTAAAGCCACATCTTTTAAAATGTCTTTTATATTTTCTACCCGCAGTTCAAGCGATGTCATTCGCGATGCAAATTTTGCAAGTTGGGATTCAAATACTGTTTGATCAAATAACGAGGCAAAAATCTGGGCTTCGAAAAATTTCATAATTTTATCCAAAGACGGCTCAAAAAAATACTTCACATTGCTTACTGTTCCCTCTCTGGGAAGAGGATCACCTGATATACTTGTAACTATTGGTTTTTGAGAAATTATATTCTCAAATCGTCCGTAAACAATAAAAATCCTTTCATATTGAAGTATATATGATATAATTTTCTTTAAAACTTGGTTATCAACTTTATTATCAGGGAAATCAAAGTAGTTATAAGTTATTAGAAGATTTGCATTTTTAAACAGTTCCAGGCCGACTCTGCCAATTATTACCGCGTCAGCCTTCTCTTTCTTGACTAAATTTATGAATAATTCGGATGTTGTTTTAATTATGTCTCCATACAGACCTGAATTTGAAGAAAGGAGTACGTATAAAGTTTTTCCGTTTCTTTCTATAAATGTCAGCTTACTTGGGTCTTTTATATGTCTTGTCTTCATCTTCCTTAACATCTCGTCTCTATGGGAAGATTTTACCTGCTGGAAAATATAGTTTAGCTCAGAGATAAAAAGACGGCCCGCAATAACAGAACTTCTGGTATTTTGCATGCGTTGAGCCGCTATCTCTTCATAGGTTTCAAGAACATCTTTAAGCGTTGAGATTCTGTCAAATTCTTCCGTCACCTCTTTTTTAGTTGCCATATTTTTGAGATACCGCTTTTATTATCTGCGGTCCTTCAACTTTGAGTACTCGCAGAAGTTTATTAAAAGAGTCACTTTCCGCAAGCTTATCAATTTTTTCCCTAAATTTTTTATCGGAGTTGTAAGCTTCAAGTATTTGATGCAGCTGTTTTCTTATAACAGCGGTATCGTGTCCTCTCCACAAGTTTGACCATAACATTGAGAAAGCCATTATTTGTAAATTGATTGGTACAACCTCATTGATTGCTTGATTGAAAAAATGTATAATCATCTCTCCCGTTGCAAGAGTTGCTTTTACGCTCTCGTTAAGCTCTGCTCCAAAATGAATAAAACTTTGCATCTTTTCATATAAGCTTAAAAAGCTCATTATTTCACGGTTTATGTCTCTTCGCAGCTGAGTTTGAGTTTGTCTTCCTACACGGGTCACAGAAAGAAAAGGATTGATAGCCGGTCTTCTGCCAAGATAAAAAAGATCTTTATCAAAATAAAGATGCCCGTCTGTCATAGACATTAAATTTGTTTCTATATATCCTGAGAGATCGCCCTGGGTGGCTTCTGCAACTGTAAGACACGTTATAGAAGCTTCCCCTTTTTCTGTAATAAAATTTCCTGCTCTTTCCATCAGCCTTGCGTGAGTATAGAATATATCGCTTGGATAAGAGTTTCTTCCCGGGAATCTTTTTCCCAGAAGAGATATCTCTCTATAAAATCTTGCGTGCGATGAGAGATCATCTAAAACGAGTAAGACATCTTTTCCCTCGTCTCTAAAGTATTCGCTTATGGTCATTGCGGTATAGGGGGTTAAATATATAACACCTGTTGAGTCTTCGGAGCTTGAAGCAAGAATTACCATTTTATCCAGCACTCCATTTTGTGCAAAAAATTCTTCGATCTTCTTGACATCGAGCTTCTTTTTTCCAATCGCCGCATATACACAGATATTGCCTCTTCTTGTCTGATTCAGAATTGTTCTGGTCAGGAAGCTTGTTTTTCCGGTTTTTCGATCTCCAACTATCAATTCTCGCTGTCCATGTCCAAGCGGAATAGCAAGATCAACCAGAAGAATTCCTGTTTCAAACGGCTTAGTTACCGATCTCCTTTTAACAATTCCTGCTGCGGGTGTATCTATTGGTCTTTTTTCTGAAGGAGTTTTTAGCGGTTTTATGCCGCTTATAGACTTTCCAAGAGGATCGATGACTCTTCCTAAAAGCTCATATCCCACAGGAACCTTTAGTACTTCATTTGTCCTGGTTACTCTTATTCCCGGTTTTACTTGTTTTTTAGAAAAAACTAATATTTCTACATAACTTGGCTGAACCGAAAAAACTTGTCCAAATTCTCCAGTCTCAAATACGACAATTTCATCAGGTTTTGCCTTTGGGAGACCTGAAACATGTATTATGGCGTCCGCTACTTGTTCAACAAATCCTATTTCTTCCGTTTCATTCAGATAGGCAGTAAAATCTTTCATTTGGCAAAATTCATTATCTCCCTCTTTTTAGTTTGAAAAATTTCTTCAAGAGTCCGTCTTAGAGAAAGATCTTTATATGTACCGTTGAATGAAATTATTGCACCGCCTAAAATAGATTCATCTTTGTCGATATCAAGTATTATTCCATCTCCCATGTTTTCTTTTACCCAGTCAAAGATATGCCCGGTCATTTCCTCCGATGGGTCAACGGCCAATGAAATTTTAATAATTTGAATTTTTTTTAAAGCTTCCTTAAGGTTATTCAGAAGCTTTTCTACTGAGGAATAATCTGAAGGATTAATCTTATTATTCTCAATCAATTTTTTAATTTCCTCTGCCGTAGATTTTCCGGCTGCTTTATCCAATATCTCTTCTATGCTCTTATTCTTAACCTTGAATAAACCTGCAAGAACATTTTCAATTTCCGCCAAAAAATTATCCAGCTCCGCAACCGTTTTAATATCTCCTAATATATCATTAAGTATCAAAGTATTGTCCATACAGAGGTTTTATTTTGCTATTCCGTCTTTTTTTGCTTTTTCCAAGGCCTCGATTATAAGCTGCTCATGATCCGCAAGAGGGATGCTTTTTCCAAGAGTAAGTTTTGAGACAGTTTCAAGAATCTTATATATTTCCTCTTCTGCTTTCTTGAGCATTTCATTTTTGTAATCCTGCACATTCTGTTGTGCAGTTGAGTATTCTTTTTCGATTTTATCTTCTACAATTTTCTGAGCGGCAAAAGTTTCTTTCTGCAGAATATTATCAAAATCTTCCACCTCTTTAACCGTATCCTCTTCTATATCTTTTGATACATTTTTAACTATATCGATATTCTTCTGTTTTAAGCTTTCCAGTTCTCTTTTATAAGCTTCTAGAAAATCAGAAGATGCCTTTTCAAAGTAGGAGGTCTGGTGTTTTAGAAGAGTTTCTAATGCGTTGTCTAACATTTTTTTGGATTCACTGTTTAGATTATTACTGCTTCCAATTATCTGCGCAGCTCTTTTATTTGCATCTTCAACAATTTTCCCTGCTTTAATTCTTGCGGTTTCAAGCAAATCGGCTTCATTTTTATGAACTTGCGCCATTAGCTCGTCCGCCTCCTTTTGATAAGCGTTAAATTTTTTTAACATTTGCGAGTAAGAGATAGCCATCGTAGCTAAAGCTATTGCCAAGACAAAGAGTGCTATCACCAAGTCAAAAAATACCAAGGGATCAATGGTCATATAATAATTCTACAAGATTAAAATTAAATACGCTATACCAACGCCAATAAGAATGATGCCCGCAGTTAAAACAACATTAATAATTATTCCAAGCTGTATCATGCGTGCGGCTAAAGGATTTCTACCCAAAGCTTCCACTCCGGTTCTGGCTATTCTCCCAAAGTATATGAATCCGATAACAAAAGATGTTATTGTAACGATTGCGGCAAGAAGGTATCGAAGCGTTGTAAGAGGGGACAAAAGCGGAGCACCCGCAACTACTTTTATATTTTCTATAAGATTTGTCCTGACTCCGATAAAGGTTGCGTTATAATGAGGATCAATAGATACCAAAATTTTACCAATCGCGTTTGGGTTGGAATTGGAATAATTCTCAAGAGCAATGCCCAGAATAAATCCATTCACATCAGCCTTTTGGCCGGCCCCTTTTATAGATGAACTTGTTATTGGGTTATTTTTTTTGATTGGGCCATTTATAGTTGATACTCTAACAAGCGCTTTTCCAAACGAAATCACAAGCGTTGCTTTGCTGTTTTTTTCTCTCAAAGAAACAGCAGGGTTTGTAGTTACGACTCCGTATACTGAAGGATCATAAGCGTAACTGCTTAATTTATATCCATCGGAGGTGGCTGTAATAATATCTCCGTCTCCAACCCTCTTTTCATTTATTAGGATAGGAAGTGCGATGCCTGTTGCAAGATTGTCTGTTTGAGCAAAAACACTCAAAAGTCCTGCTAACAAAAAGAAAATTAAAAAGAAAACAGAGATTGTTTTTATTTTATTGATATAAATCATGGGCAGTTTTATACATACATCTTATGAATCTTCACCCTCAATGTCAAACCCCCGCCTCGCCCGCATGGCGAGCAAATCCTAAATTCGAAATTACAAATCCTAAATAAATTCAAATGTTCAAAATCGCAAATCCAAAACGTTTTACAATTTTGGTTATTATGATTTTGATATTATTTAGAATTTAGATATTGGTGCTTAGAATTTTTATACCCTAGTATAATAAACAGATCTTCCCTTACCGTGCGTAAAAAGAAGTCCGAGATTCGCAAGTTTTGAGAGATCCCTTGAGGCGGTTATTTGGGAAACTTTAAACTGTTTTTGAACATCTCTGTTTGTTATAGACAAACCCGGCTGCTCAAGGAGACTTAAAATAGATTTTTGTCTATGAGAAAGTTCCCAAAACGAAGAGTGCACGCCTAAATTATCCGGAGTCGAGTCCTGAATTTTTTTATAGACTTGCGCAAGTGCAGTTAAAACAGAATTCGAGAAATACTCAAGCCATAGTGTTATTCTTGCCGCCTCAAGCCCGGCTTTCAGTGCTTGCGAGAAAGTTTCTCTATCCTCCCTCCATGTTTTCTCAAACTCTATTAATCCTCTTACGTCATAGCCGTTCTTATAAAGAAAAAGATAGGACAATAGCCTAGACAGTCTATCATTACCTTCTAAGAATGGCTGAGTTCTAAGTATCCCCAAGCTTATAACCCCTGCCTGAATAACGGGATGTTCTTCATGCGCCTGCACATAATCTAGAAGTTCCTGAATTCGGGACAGAGGAACAATTAACCCGCCCTTACAAAATATATCGTAAAGCATCAATACGTCTTTTACTGCTACATTTTTTCCAGGCATTAACCACTGCTGAGAAATATAATCCATTGCTTTTTTATAGGACACAACATCTTCTTCTTCGGAGCTCAATTTTTTAGAATGCGAAGTAAGTACTTTTACCATCTCAGGTTTTGTTAAAGAATTATCGGAAAGCGCTAGGGAGTTATAAATTCGATCAATCATAATATCCCATCGCATTTGTAATTCAATTTTTGGAGACAGAGGAATAATAAGAATATCTTTTCTGATTAAATCAATTTTTTGCAATCTATCTTTTAGAATTTGTGAAAGATTGTATGAAAGATTCAGCATTATAGAAAATTTATCACAATCTCATCATTTTAGCAAGAGTTAGTATTGTGAAAAACCTCAGGATCAATTTTAAAAAATCAAGTACTCAAACTTAATCATTTGATAAGATTATGATAAGATTATATTACCTCTTGACAAATTTTCACATATATGTAGTAATATATATATTATATAAAACTTGGACAAACTTAGACAAAAATATGGACAAACTTAGACAAACCCAAAAACAAACCTCCTCAAACTTGGACATCATAGATTTAAGTCTGCCCTATGAAAATTTTTAGTATCCAAGAGGTCGCAAACATCCTGGGAGTATCTGCAAAAACCTTGCGCCGCTGGGAAGAAAAGGGAATTCTTAAACCCCACAGAACTCCGGGAAATCAGAGAAGATACACGCAAGAGCAAATAGATAATTTTAGACAGCTTCGATCGGGCTTACCGCCAATTTCAACACAGTTTTCTCAAATTACCCCATCACAACTTCTCGAAAAGACTCCTCCTGATCAGATCCCAAAAAGCGCGCAGTATTGGACAGAGGAATTAGTCAAGAGTATTTTAGTTTTTAAAAAACTCGCTGTTTTTGCCGTACTTGTAATGCTTTTTGTTACAGTTGTTGCAGTGGGAGTAGCAACCTTAAAATCTGCAAATCTTTTAAATATCGCCAGTCTTCCCAAAATTTTATCTGTTCTTGGGATCAGCAAAAATAAACTCCAAGCACCGGAACTTTCCGAAGTTTTAAGAGGAAAAGCCGTTCTTGGAGCAGACACCAGCGCCGATAATCTAATTTTTGGCGTAAACGTTCAAAGCGAATTCGCAGACTCCGCTCAGTTTCTGGACACAATCAAAGTTGCAGGCATTGCAACTTTATCCGGCGGAGTTATAACAGAAAATCAGGATGTAAATGCCGGTACGGGCAAGCTTACCGCATCAAATGTTCTTTATGGTGCAATCGCAGGCGAGGGTATAGCTGTCGGACCCGGTCAAACGCCGACAATCACAAACACTGCAGTTTTATCATTAACCGCAGGATCGGGTATATCGGTCGGAACAGGATCTAAGCCGACAGTAACAAATACCGGCGTACTTTCTCTAGGGGGGAGTACGGGATCGCTTGATTTAAAAGCGGGGACAGGAATTTCTGTATCAGGACTTACTATAACAAACAGTGATACGGGAACTTCCCAGAATATTTTTAAAACAATAGCTGTTACCGGATCAAACACTATCACCGCATCCAGTAACACCGATTCCTTAACCTTCACAGCCGGAACAGGAATAGCTTTATCTTCAAATTCCACAACAAAGGCAATTACAATTGCCGGTGCCGCAACATCTGCAAGCTGGCAGGAAAATGCTAATGCTCTTTCACCCTTTAATATAGGTGATGATGTTCTTGTAGGCGGTACCACTACTGCTTCGGCAAAATTCGGCTTTATAAATGTTTCCGGCGGAACTCCAACAATTCAAATAAGCGGAAATTCTGTTCTTTCCGCAACAACCCTGGGAACTGGAGTTATTACCTCCTCCTTAACAACGGTTGGCACTATCGGAACAGGTGTATGGCAAGGAACATCAGTTAAAGCAGACTTTGGCGGTACAGGAGTTACTACTTACGCAACAGGAGATCTCTTATACTCAGGCAGTGTCAATCCAACCGCTCTTTCCAAGCTGACAATCGGCAATACTAATCAGGTCCTCACTGTTTCAGCGGGAATCCCGTCCTGGGCTGATGCAGGGACACAGGCTTTTGGCCTCTGGCAGACCATATCAGGCGCCATCCAGCCCAAAATCCAAACTCAGGATCTCCTTCTTGGTGGGACCGCAACCGCCTCTGCAAAGTTTGCAGTTCTAAACGTAAACTCTGGAACACCAACAGCTTCTGTCTCTGCGCAAAATGCAGCAGCATCAGCGCTTGTTCTGGGAAGTGATTCAACTATTCAATCAGTTAAGAACCAGACCCTAACCATAGGAGGGGAAACAACAGGAAACATAACCCTGTCACCGCTTAATGGTTCGGGGACAGTAACAAGTACGGGAAACCTGAACCTTTTGAACGGAAAAGAGTATCAGATAGCAGGTAACTCAGTTTTGACTGCATCAACTCTGGGATCAGGTGTTACTACATCATCTCTTACAGCGGTAGGTACCATAACTACAGGTGTATGGCAGGGAACAGCAGTAGGTCTTGCATATGGAGGAACAAACAATAGCATAACAGCAGCAGCAGGTGCTGTAGTATATTCAGATTCCACAAAGCTCCTACTTTCTGCAGTAGGGTCCTCTAATCAGTGTTTCTTATCAGGAGGAGCAGGAGCGCCAACTTGGGGCGGTTGTGCTCTCGGAGATTCAACCAACTGGTGGACAGTGCCTGCAAATACAGGAGTAATTACTCCAATAAATCAAACACTTGATTTTCTCTTGGGTTCAACAACTCAAGGCGCATCAACATCTGCCAAATTCGCAGTTCTCAACATAAACTCAGGAACACCAACTGCCTCTATCTCTGCAGGTACTGCAGGCGGTTCTTATCTTAATGCAACAGGAACTCTTTCAACTACAGCAATGCAGACTCTTACTCTCGGAGGTTCTACAACAGGAAATATTGTAATTGACTCGGGAAGTTCTTCGATAACTCTTTCTGATAATCTTACCCTTTCGGGGACTACAATAACAGCAAGCTCTCTTACCACCTTTACAGGGGGAGCAACAGCAATAGACTTTACCGAATTTGATGTTTCAGGATCAACTGGCGCAATCACCATCAATGACGGGGGAGACCTGGGAAATATCTCTATCGAAGGGACAGTTCTTGACATAAACTCCCTTGATTTTGTGGGGGCAGGTACTATTACCTCAGGAGGTTCAAACACACTTACTCTTGATTCGGGAAATAATATCATAACCTTTGCATCAACAGATACTACGCTTTCGGCAACAGGTCTTGCCACCATAACATCAGCAGCAACTTTAGGGATCTCAGCAACAACCCTCAACCTTGGAGGAGGCTCTGCAGCAACCATTGGAACAGAATCTAATGATGATTTGACAATTACTCCAAACGGAACAGGCAACCTTATCTTAACAGGAGACTTTGATACAGAGGTTTTAATTGGAGCAACCGGGGCAACAACT
>MFNM01000050.1 GCA_001782085.1 Candidatus Levybacteria bacterium RIFCSPHIGHO2_01_FULL_37_33 | reverse complement strand
AATAAAAGTATCTACCCCAATATTGGCTAATTCTTCGATCGCAATCGCCGCGGATGGACAACCAATTCCGGTCGAGGTTGCCGTTACACGAACCCCTTTGTATTCACCTGTTATAGTCAAAAACTCCCGATTAAATACAATCTCTTTTGGATTGTCAAAATGTTTAGCAATAAGTCTTACTCTCGCTGGATCACCCGGAATGATCGCGTACCGCGCCACGTCACCTTTCTTGCACTTGATATGTGGTTGTAGTGTCATCATGATGTTATATTACTAAACCCACCATTTCTTTTGAGCTAAAGGAATAATAGGTAATCCAAAGTTTTCTTTCAAAAACTTAGGTATTTGTGTTTTCATCACTAGAAATTCCGAAGCGGCATGAGATACACCGATCAAACTCATATCAACTGTTTTTGCATATTTTTTTAACTTAGCGATATTTTGCTTCCCCCAATCACTATCGTAATGACTGAAAATTTCTCCTGTAATATATGCTTGGGCGCCTCTTTCTTTGGCTGTTTGTGAGTATACCACCTCATCTCCGCCGCCAGCCACGATACCAATCTTCGTTATTCTGTCTACATTTTTACCGGCGAAATCAATATAGGGAATCCCAAATATTTTTTTCAAATTAACAATCAGATCATCGGTAGAAATAGGATTAATAGTGGCAATTAAGCCAGCATAGCCATTTCCATAAGGTAAAAACTCACTTTCAATTCTTGCTTTTAATGCCTCTACAATAGCTCTATTGGTGCTTATTTTTTTATTATAATCTAAAGGGGCATGGCAACTGTATATTGAGAGGCGTTTCTCAACTACCTTTTGAAGTAATAATAAATCGATAGGTAAAAACCCTCTGCCTAAATTTCCTTCCGGATCACCACACTCCAATGGAATGGGGTGATGCAAAAAAATAAAGTCACCTTCTCGTGATTGAGAGATAAATTTTTGGAGAATTTCAATGTGAGGAAAACTAGCAGTGAATACGGTTCTAATCTCATCAGCGCCTTTTATCATTAAACCATTAAATCGTTTTAGAAAGTCTGGTTCAAATATTTTTTTCCATTGGCGAGTCTGTTTATATGCCATCGGAACAAAACGACTCATTGCCGGATCTTTTTCTAATTCTTTAACTTTAAAGAAAGTATCTAAGTCACCCACTACTTGGGAAAGTGTTGGTATTTTGCATATCGAATAGTTCGAATCCATTTTATCCCCATGCGTAAGTCTATGGTGTTTAAAATAATTCATATCTAGATTATATCAATTAGTTCAATTCCCGTTAGGGTTCTTGGTTATAGGATCGAATTTTAACTAATTTTAGCAACTTTCTGAAGCTAAAACTTGTTAGTTCGATAAAAATTCTATGGAGCGGGTGATGGGAATCGAACTCGCTTCTCCACCTTACTTGCCCGCCATAATTTGAGCGGAATACCAGAATCGGACTGGCGCCCCCACCTTGGGAAGGTAGTGTACTGCCACTATACTAATTCCGCAATCTTTAAATATTCTTTAAGCCTTCTTTTAATATATCCTCTGCCAAAACCAGTTTTTAGTTGTATCTCTCTTCTTCTTGCATCTGTTTTGCTTAAACAAGCTTCGTAATAAACAAGCTCTATTGTATCAAAGCTTTTCGTAGTTTCCACACTTTTGGTTTTATGATTAACTTCTCTCTCTTCAATATTCTTTGTCGTACCTACGTAAAACATTTTCTTTTTAGTTTCAGTACTCTGACAAAATAATACGTAAGTATAATACATATTTTACCTTGCCCGCCAATAGATTCTCAATTTGGCGGGTCCGCCTGAATGCTTTTAGCTTTCGGCGGAGGAAGGAAAAATTCTACCGCTGAACTACCACCGCGACAGTTTTATTATATCAAACTACCGCGGGATTTTTAAAACATTTCCGGAGAATATTAAATTTGGATTTGATAAGCTATTTGCTTGCTCGATTCTTGTCCAAGAATAACCATCTCCGTATGCTCTTACTGCTATGTCCCAAAGGTTATCCCCTTTCTCAATAGTATAGGAGTTTCCGGCGATAGATTTACTTGCTTCTTGCTTTTGTTCAATAGTTACAGTAATATTTTTGGGTTCTACTTTTGGAATTATAAGCTTGTTTCCTGCAAAAATCATTCCCGGATCTTCAATATTGTTTGCTTTTGCTATATCTACCCAATTGTATCCGGATTTGTAAAAATTCTCCGATATACTCCAGAGATTGTCCCCTGGTTTTATTGTATAAGTTTTCTTCGAATTTTGATTATTGCCGCCTACCGTTTTATCCTCTTGAATCTGAAGCGAAGGATTAAATTGTGTCGAGCTTGTCTGGGTAGTCTTTTGAGATCTTGCAAAAAATATTCCCAAAGCTGCAATTGCCACAACTACGATAAGTCCAATTAAAAGACTGACATATGATTCGTCCCATTTTATCTTTGAAAAGAAATTTTTCTTTTTAATTTCCCTTTTGGATGTTGTTTTTTTACTTCTTGGCATAAACCTCCTTTCCGGACAGAGGTTTTCGAGGTTAGGCAGAAATTTTTCTGCGGGCTCGACCGGATTCGAACCGGCGATCTTCTCCGTGACAGGGAGACGTGATAGGCCTCTTCACTACGAGCCCAATTCTGCCTTATCCTAACAAATAATTGAATTATAGTCAATGCTCTGATATTATTGCGTTGAATGAGTAATGAACAAATTGCGAAACTTTTAAGAAACGTTGCCGCATCATATACGATAAAAAACGAAAAAAAATTTCGCTTCCAAATTATTGCTTATCAAAAAGCATCTGATACGATTGCAAATTTAACTTCCGAAATTAAGGATTTTTATCATGAAAATAAGCTCGATACTCTGCCTGGGATCGGAAATACCATAAGATCTCACCTCATAGAACTATTCAAAAAGGGTGAAGTAAGGCATTTTAATTGGGCGCTAAAAGGAATACCAGCTACGGTATTTCCCCTTTTGGAAATTCCGGGTTTTGGGCCCAAAAGAGCATATAGACTTGTTAAAGAGTTCAAATTAAATAATCCCGAAACTGTGATTGATGAACTTGAGAAAGCGACAAAACAGGGCAAAATTGCCCCTCTTGACGGTTTTGGAGAAAAATCTCAAGGTGATATTTTAAGAGCGATTTCAGAATTTAGAGAGGGTAAGGGAAAAACAACCAGAATGGTGCTTCCCTACGCTCAGGAAATTGCTGAAAAGATCGTCGACTATCTTAAAAAATCAAAATATGTTATAACAGCCGAACCGCTTGGAAGCTTAAGAAGGAAAATGGCAACCGTAGGCGATATAGATATTGCAGTTGCTTCTAATAACCCTCAATCTGTTATTTCTCATTTTATTTCTTACCCTCATAAAGAAAGAGCGATAGAAAAAGGAGACATCACAGCTTCTATGCTTGTTTCTGGAGGAAGACAAATTGACCTTATGGTGCAGCCTAAGGAAAGCTTTGGATCGCTTCTTCAGCATTTTACAGGCAGTAAGAATCATAACATAGCTCTTCGAGAATATGCGGTAAAAAAAGGCTTATCTCTTTCCGAGTATGGAATAAGATCCGGTAAGAGCAGGAAACTTGAAAAAATTAGCACAGAAGAAAAATTCTATGAAGCATTGGGAATGCAATGGATTCCTCCGGAGATTAGAGAAAATACGGGCGAGATTGAGCTTGCTATCTCTGACAAGTTACCTAAATTAATCGAACTTGAGGATATTAAAGGAGATTTGCATATTCACTCAAGTTTCCCAATAGAACCAAGTCATGACCTTGGCAAGAGTTTGTCTGAGGAAATGGTAGATAAGGCTAAGGAATTAAATTATAGATATTTGGGATTTTCAGAGCACAATCCGAGCGTTTCTAAACATACTAAGAGCGACATTTACAGCTTAATTGCAAGAAGGAATGAAGTAATTGAGCAAATAAAATTGAAGAATAAAAGTATACGAATAATTAAATTACTCGAAGTAGATATTCTTCCTAGCGGTAATCTTGCAATAGATAATAGGTCGCTAGATCTATTAGATGGAGCGATAATTTCTATCCACAGTGTTTTTAGCATGAATAAGCAAGATATGACTAAAAGAGTAATTAGCGGCTTGTCCTATAAAAAAGCCAAGATTCTTGCACATCCAACAGGAAGAATGATTAATGAAAGACCGGGGTATGATTTGGATTTTCAAAAAATTTTCGAATTTTGCGTAAAAAATTACAAGGCTTTAGAAATTAACAGCTGGCCGGCTCGGTTGGATTTGCCTGATACTCTAATTCGACAGGCTATTCAAAAAGATGTAAAGTTGGTAATTAATACAGATAGTCATTCCACTCCCGAGATGAATCTTATGAGATATGGAGTTTTTATGGCAAGACGAGGATGGGCCCAGAAAAATGACATATTAAATGCTTTAGAGTATAATGAATTCATACAGTGGCTTAGGAGGTGAATTGTAAATGGATATAACCACAATAATTATAGTAGGATTTGTAATTACTATAGTTTTATTTATTTGGTCTACGTACAACGGTCTTGCAACTGGAAAAGTTCGCATAAAAGAAGCCTTTTCTGGAATTGATGTTCAACTTAAAAGACGTGTAGATTTGGTTCCAAATCTTGTTGAAACAGTCAAGGGATACGCTAAGCACGAAAAAGAATTGCTCGAAAAAGTAACAGAAGCACGCACATCGCTTATGAAAGCAACTTCTCCGCATGAGAAAGCTCAATCAGACAATATACTCACTGGCGCTTTGAAAAGCTTATTCGCAGTATCCGAGAATTATCCAGATCTTAAAGCTTCTCAAAATTTTTTAAAACTGCAAGAAGAGCTCTCCGACATTGAAGCAAAAATTGCCTATGCCAGGCAATTTTATAACACAAATGTTAGAGATTACAACGCAACCCTTGCTAGCTTTCCAAGTGGTGCTATTGGCCGTGGATTTGGTTTTAAGGAGGAAGAATTCTTCGAGGCAGAAGAAGGAGAAAGAAAATCGGTAAAGGTGGCATTTTGAAAAAATGCCATCCTGAGCAAAGCGAAGGATCCCAGATATGAACATCTACTCTCAAATTAGCTCAAATAAGCTGAAGACGTGGGTTATTATTGGGCTTTTTGTTATTTTCATAACAACATTAATGTATGTATATGGTAATGCCTCAGGATATGGCTTATCGTTTGCAGGAATGGCTCTTATAGTCTCAGGAATAATGAGTTTTGCAAGCTATTATTATTCCGATAAGATAATTCTTGGAATGTCAAAGGCAAAGCAAATTAAAAAAAGCGATAATCCTGAATTTTTTAGAATTGTTGAAAATCTCTGTATTGGTGCAGGCATACCAATGCCCAAAGTATATATTATTGATGATTCGGCTCCCAACGCATTTGCAACTGGTCGTGATCCAAAACACGCGGTTGTTTGCGCAACTACAGGAATTTTACAAAAATTAAACAAAATAGAGCTAGAAGGAGTTATTGCGCATGAATTGTCTCATATTAAAAATTTTGATATAAGGCTTATGGCTATTGTTGTAGTTTTAGTAGGACTTGTAGCGCTCTTGGCTGATTTTTTTATGCGAAGTCTTTGGTATGGAGGAGAAAGAAGAAATAGCCGAGAAGGAAATAACACTGCGGGAATTTTCTTACTTATCGGCATTATTCTTGCAATTCTCTCTCCAATTATTGCAACCCTTATCCAACTTGCCGTGTCCCGAAAACGAGAGTTCTTGGCAGACGCTTCAGGAGCTCTTTTAACCAGATATCCGGAAGGATTAGCTGCCGCTCTTGAGAAAATAGGCAAAGATAAAGAACCGCTCGAAGTTGCAAACAATGCAACGGCTCATTTATACATAGCCAATCCTTTTAAAGGAAAAATATCAGGAAGTTGGTTTGCCAATCTCTTTAACACCCATCCCCCAGTTGAGGAAAGAATAAAAATTCTTCGCTCAATGTGATTTTGTTCAAAATTAGTATAATCATTTTATGAATCTTCTCCTAATCTTTTCTGGGAAAATAGTGATATTCATTAGCAAAATTTTAAACCTTGGAAACGGCTCTACTTGGCCGGGTCACATAGCTTTTAATATCAACAAAAAATTTTTAAAAGATACTCTTGAAAAAAGAAAATTTAAAATTATTCTTGTTGCAGGCACGAATGGAAAAACTACTACCGGAAAACTTATTCAAACAATACTTGAGGAGAACGGTAAAAGAGTTTTCCAAAATGATTCGGGTGCAAATCTTGTAAATGGGGTTGCCTCCTCAATCATTAAAAACTCCAACGTATTTGGGAAATTAAATTATGACTTTGCAATTTTTGAAGTTGACGAGAATACTGTTCCGATTTTACTACAATCAATATCAGCGGACTTTGTTGTTTGCCTAAACCTGTTTAGAGACCAACTCGATAGATACGGGGAAGTAAATATTATTTCAGAAAAGTGGAAAAGGGCTTTTAGCAAATTGCCCAAAAAAACAAAATTAATTCTTAATGCAGACGATCCGCAAATTGCTTATTTGGGAGAGAAAGCAAGGAATAAAACTTTATATTTTGGTGTAAAAACTTCCGGACATAATACTTTTGAGCATGCATCAGACTCAACATACTGTCCCAGATGTACAGAAAAACTTGATTATAAAAATATAACATTTTCTCACCTTGGAAATTGGTTCTGCCCCAAATGCTTACTCAAAAGACCAGTGCCGGATATGGAAGCTTTCAATTTTTATCCCCTACCTGGACTTTACAACAAATACAATATTCACGCTGCCGTCTTAACTTCAGATTCTTTGGGAATTTCCAATGAAAAAATAAAAAAATCTTTAAAAAATTTCCATCCTGCCTTTGGAAGACAGGAAGTTATTAAATTTAATAACAAAAGTATCCAGATCTTTCTTTCCAAAAATCCTGCAAGCTTTAATCAGTCTCTGGCTACCATAAATAAGTTAAGAGCAAAACATTTGCTAATTCTTCTAAATGATAGAATTCCCGATGGCCGTGATGTTTCGTGGATATGGGATGTAGACTTTGAAAATAATTTTAAAAACTTTAAGAGCATCTCTGTATCCGGAGACAGAATATATGATATGGCGCTCAGGCTCAAATACGCTGACAATATCCGTGTCAAGACTTATGAAGACCTTAGGGAATCAGTTGAGAAATCTACCAAAGCCCTCAAACAAAACGAGACACTGTATGTGCTCCCAACCTACTCCGCAATGCTTGACCTTAGAAAAATATTAATAGGAAAATCAATATTATGAAATCTAAAAACTATACGCTAACCACTATGCCCTATTCGCTAACCATTGGTTGGCTCTATCCCGAGCTAATGAGCACATACGGTGACAGAGGGAATATAATTGTTCTTGAGAAAAGATGTGAATGGAGAGGAATTAGTGCACAAGTTGTAAATCTTGATAAGGGGTTTAACGTAAAGCTATTTAACGATGTAGATATTTTATTTATGGGCGGTGCACAGGATTTGCAGCAAAAAATTGTATCAGATGATTTTTCAAAAGAAAAAACCAAAGCATTTAAAAAAGTCATGGATTGGGGACTGCCGGGGCTTTATATATGCGGCGCTTATCAATTTTTGGGAAAGTATTATAAAGAAGCAAATGGCAATGTAATCCCAGGACTTGGTATTCTAGACCTACGTACAGAACACCCCGGAGAAGAAAGTGAAAGACTGATTGGGAATATAGTTGTTGAAGTAGACCTCGTAGGTCTTACGCCCACGACCTACGAGGTCGAAGAGAGAAAGATCGAAGAAAAACATATTATAGTAGGGTTTGAAAATCACGGTGGAAAAACTTATCTTGGCGAAAATTTGAAGCCCTTTGGGCAGGTTATGAAAGGTTTTGGGAACAATGGGAAAGACAAAACAGAAGGAGCAGTTTATAAAAATAGCATTGGAACTTATCTTCATGGGCCAATCTTGCCAAAAAACCCCGAAATAGCTGATTGGCTAATTGAAAAAGCCTTGGAAAGAAAATATAAAAAGAAGATTAAACTTAAAAAACTCGACGACTTTCTTTCTCAAAAAGCAAAAAAGGTAGTACTTCAAAAGATGAGTTCTTATTAACTTCAATCATTGCGAAAATTACTAAAGCCGAATATAATTGAAGCATGAAAATTAATGTAAAACACGTTGCAAAACTAGCAAATTTGCCACTTTCGCAAGAAGAAGAAAAAAAATTCGAAAAACAACTATCTTCAATTCTTGAGTATGTCGAGCAATTAAATTCAGTCGATACGAAAAACTTTGAAATTACAAGCCAAATTACCGGTCTTGAGAACATAACAAGGGAAGATAAAACTTCTATATCTTTATTTCAAGAAGAAGCACTATCAAACTCAAAAAGCAACCACAATGGAATGTTTAAAATAAAAAAGATTTTATGAATTATTCTGCCTATACGATACAGGGGGCAAGAGCAAGTCTAAAGAAAAAGCATTTTTCTTCGACACATCTCGTAAAAGCTTGCATTGATGAAATAAAAGAAAAAGAAAATTTAAATGCATTTATTACGGTTTGCGAGAAAGAAGCTCTTAAGAAAGCAACAGAGGCAGATAAAAAAATAAAAGATGGGGTAGACTTGCCTCTTCTCGGGATTCCAATTTCTGTTAAAGATATTTATTTAACAAAAGGAATTAGAACTACAGCTGCTTCAAAAATTCTTGATGACTTTATTCCTCAATACAGCGCAACGGTTGTAAAAAAATTGGAAGACGTTGGCGCTATCATAATCGGTAAAACCAATTGCGATGCATGGGCGCACGGTTCAAGCGGAGAAAATTCAGATTACGGTCCTACAGAAAGTCCGTTTCTTGAAGGCTACGTACCGGGAGGTTCAAGTAGCGGCTCCGCAGTCTCTGTTGCCGCCCAGATGTGTTTTGCATCGATGGGAAGTGATACAGGAGGTTCAATAAGACTTCCCGCAAGTTTCTGTGAAATAGTAGGTCTAAAACCAACATACGGAAGAGTTTCAAGATATGGAATTATTGCAATGGCCTCCTCGCTTGATAGCATCGGGCATTTCACCAATACCATAGAAGAATCAGCACTCATGCTGTCTATAACAGCTGGGAAAGACCCCAATGATGCTACAACCCCAGATGAAACGGTCGATGATTATCAAAGTTATTTAAAAAAAGACATTAAGGGAATAAGGATTGGAATACCAAAAGAATATTTTGCGCAAGGTCTTGATAAAAGAATAAAAGAAAAAATAGAAGCTGAAATAAAATCATTGGAAAAACAAGGAGCAAAAATCGAAAATATATCTCTTCCTAATACAGAATATGCAATTGCGTGCTACTACATAATTCAACCAGCAGAGGTCTCATCAAATCTTGGAAGGTACGACGGAATAAGATATGGTTCTGCAAGGCAGAATTTCGGAGAAGAAGCAAAAAGAAGAATAATGCTAGGAACCTACGTACTTTCATCGGGATATTATGATGCCTATTATAAAAAAGCAATGCAGATACGTACTTTGATAAAAAAAGACTTTGATGAGGTATTTAAGAAAGTAGATGTAGTTATTACGCCTGTATCTCCAACCCTTCCCTGGAAAATTGGCGAAAAATCATCAGATCCACTTTCTATGTACTTATCGGACGTTTACACTGTTACTGCAAATCTTGCTGGTATTCCGGGCATATCTGTTCCAATTGGACTTATCCAAAGCCTCCCCGTAGGATTGCAAATTCTTGGTCCTCATTTTTCTGAAGGAAAATTATTTCAGGTAGGAAAGGCCATCCTAGGAGTATGAAACCTGTAATTGGGCTTGAAGTTCATGTAGAACTTAAAACTAAATCAAAAATGTTCTGTGGGTGTTCTGCGGATTATTTTGGAAAAAAACCAAATACTCATACTTGCCCTGTTTGCCTTGGATTGCCCGGAGCATTACCTGTGCCGAATAAAACGGCCATTGAATGGTGCGTAATGCTCGGAATGGCGCTTGATTGCAATATTCCACTTTTCTCAAAGTTTGATCGGAAAAACTATTTTTACCCAGACCTTGCCAAGGGATATCAGATAAGCCAGTACGATGAACCATTTTGTTTAAAAGGCTCAATAAAACTAGGTAGCGGTAAGACGATTAGAATAACAAGAGTTCACATGGAAGAAGATACCGGAAAGCTTATTCACGAAAATGTGAATGGGCAAGGCATAACTCTCATAGATTTTAACAGAAGCGGAGTTCCTTTGGTCGAAATAGTTACGGAGCCGGATTTTGATAATACAAAAGACGTTTTAGATTATCTAAAAAAACTCCAGCAAATAGCAAGATATCTTGATATTTCAAATGCAGACATGGAAAAGGGAGATATGAGGCTAGAACCGAACATATCGTTACGCTCAAATACTACCAATACTACAAATAATACCAATCAACAAATTACAAATAAATTACCAAACTATAAAGTAGAAGTTAAAAATATAAATTCATTTAGATTTGTAGAAAAAGCTATAGCTTTTGAAATTAAAAGACAAACTGAGATTATTGAAAAAAAAGGAATTCCGGTTCAGGAAACAAGAGGATGGGACGAAAATAAACAAAAAACCGTAACGCAGAGAGTAAAAGAAGAGGCAAGCGACTACAGATATTTTCCAGAACCGGATATTCCACCAATTAGATGGAATGACAAAAAGCTATTAATGATAAAAAAGCAAATCCCGGAATTACCAGATACAAAAAAAAGAAGATTTCAAAAGCAATATAATATTTCTCAGTACGACGCAGAAATTTTAACAAGAGAGAAAACTTTAGCAGACTTTTATGAAACATGTGTTAACGATGGACAAAAGGCAAATTTAACAGCAAAGCAAGTTTCGAATTATATAATAAATAAGAAAATAGACATTGAGAGCACACTTCCTGCAGAGATTATAAAAAATATTAAAGCTTTAACAATATATTTACGGATAGATGAAAGTGAAATTAAAAAAATTGTTGAAAGAGTTTTAAACGAAAATAAAAATGCAGTTGGGGATTACAGAAATGGTAAGGTATCAGCTGTACAATATTTAATAGGAAAAGTATTAATGGTTTCTAAAGAAAAACTAGAGGTTTCAAGGGTAAAAAAGATACTGGAGGAAAAACTAAATGACTGAAGTAAATCAAGAAGAGCCAAGACTTAAACCGGGTGGAAAATTAATATGACAGACTTCGTTCATCTTCATAATCATAGTGAATTTTCTCTGTTGGATGGATTATCGAAAATACCTGAGATGGTTAAGAGAACCAAAGAATTGGAAATGAAAGCGATTGCCATAACCGATCATGGAAATATGTACGGGACAATTAAATTCTATAAAGAATGCATCGAGCACGGAATAAAACCTATCATAGGCTGCGAAATATATGTAAGTAAAAGAACCAGACACGATAAAGAAGCGGGATTGGACTTCGACTCTAATCATTTAATACTTCTTGCAAAAAATCAGACCGGATATAAAAATTTAATGAAGATAATTACGATAGCCAATCTTGAAGGATACTACTACCGTCCCAGAAGCGATCTGGAACTTCTTAAAGAATGCAGTGAGGGAATCATTTGCTTGTCTGCCTGCATAAACGGTTTTGTTTCGCAGCCTCTTCTGGATGGACAAGATGATACTGCAGTAGACAGAGCAAAAACATTGTCAAAAATATTCGGAGAGGCAAACTTTTATTTAGAAGTCCAAAAACACGTAAACATTGAGAAGCAAGATATTTTAAACGGGAAGTTAATAGACTTATCCAGAAAATTGAGCATTCCTCTTGTTGCAACCAATGATAACCATTACATATATCCCCAAGATGCAGAAGCTCAGGAATCACTGCTTTGTATCCAAACTCAGACAACCCTAAACGACAAGAACAGAAAACTCACGATGATTTCTTCTCCCGATTTTTATATAAAAAGCAAGGAAGAAATGATTGGATTATTCTTGAATATTCCTGAGGCAATAGAAAATTCGTCAAAGATTGCCGATATGTGTAACGTAGAAATAAAACTTGGGCAATGGATAATGCCTCTATTTGACGTCCCCAATAAAGAATCTCCGGCAAAATTTATCCAAGAAAAAGTAGAAGAAGGTCTTAAAAACAGATACAAAAAAATAACAAAAGAAATAAGAGAAAGATCAAATTACGAGCTTTCTACGATCCTTAAAAAGGGGTATGAAAAATATATTTTAATAGTTGCCGACTTTGTTAACTGGGCAAAAAGTCAAGGGATTACGGTAGGTCCCGGAAGAGGATCTAACGCAGGTTCTATAGTATCGTATGCGCTGGGAATATCAGATGTAGACCCTTTATTTTTTAAACTTCCCTTTGAAAGATTTTTAAATCCGGAAAGACCATCTCCTCCTGACATCGACTTGGATTTTGCAGATAACAGACGGGACGAGGTAATAGAATACGTTACGAAAAAGTATGGACGGGACAAAGTCGCTCAAATAATTACTTTCGGAACTATGGAGGCAAGAGGTTCTGTTAGAGATACGGGAAGAGCTTTAGGTCTTCCCTATTCTGCCCCCGACAGGATAGCAAAGATGATGCCTATTGGATGGCAGGGACATGCAATGACAATTGATAAGGCACTTGAGCAGAGTCCGGAGCTTCGAATCATATATCAAACAGAGCCGGAGACCAAAAGACTATTAGATTTGGCAAAAAAGATTGAAGGAGTCGCAAGACACGCTTCCGTACACGCTGCGGGAGTAGTGATCGCAGATGAACCATTAACCGAATATACTCCTCTTCAGAGAGAACCAAACGGTGAAAAAATCATTACTCAATATGACATGTATACCGTCGGGGAGGACGGAGTCGGGCTTTTAAAAATAGACTTTTTAGGCCTTAGAAATTTAACAATCATCCAGGAAACTTTAAAATTTGTTAAAGAAAATAAAAAAAAGAATGTTAATTTCTCTTCACTTCCTTTTGATGATGTTAAAACATATAAACTTTTAGCATCCGGCGAAACAACAGGCATATTTCAGCTTGAATCATCGGGAATGAGGAGATACATTAAAGAGCTTAAGCCTACTTCGATTTTCGATCTTCAGGCAATGGTTGCTCTTTACCGTCCCGGGCCAATGGCAAATATTCCCGAATTTATTAAAAGAAAACACAATCCATCTCTTATTACTTATCCTGATCAAAGATTGAAAGACGTTTTAGAAGATTCCTACGGAATTATTACTTTCCAAGATGATTTACTTCTCACCGCAATAAAAGTTGCGGGATATTCGTGGATTGAGGCGGATAAATTAAGAAAGGCCGTAGGCAAAAAAATTCCTGCCGAGATGAAGCAGCAGCATGATAAATTTGTTAACGGTTGTATTGCAAATGGAATGAGTCAAAAAAGTTCCGAGAAATTATGGAAACTTTTTGAGCCGTTTGCCGGATACGGTTTTGGCAAAGCGCACGCGGCCTGTTATGCAACTATCGCTTACAGAACAGCATATCTTAAAGCTCATTATCCTGTTGAGTTTATGACTGCATTTTTAACAGCCGAGTCAAGAGGAGCAAGCGGTCCTTCGAAAAATGAAAAGATTGCAGAAGGAGTAGCAGAATGTAAAAGATTAAGCATAAAAGTTCTTCCTCCTGATATAAACAAATCAGAAAGCGAGTTTTCTATAGAAGAAAAAGACAGTATAAGATTTGGACTTTCTGCAATTAAAAACGTAGGAGAAGCTGCAATAGGAAGCATTGTTTCATGTGGAAAAGATGGACAGTTTATAGACTTAGAAGATTTTTGTAAAAGAGTGGATTTAGGAGCTGTAAACAAAAAAACAATAGAAAGTTTAATAAAAGCAGGTGCGATGGATGCTTTTGGCAAAAGGGCTCCTCTTCTAATTAAGTACTCTGAGATTCTTGATTCTGTCCACAAGAAAAAAAAGGATGAAAAAGAAGGACAATCCTCTCTTTTTGAAGAGCCTCAAAAGCCAGAAAATTTAAACGCAGTCGATATTGAGGATTTTACTTTAAAAGAAAAATTAAGCTTTGAAAAAGAATTTCTGGGTTTATATTTAACTGCACATCCCATGATGGACGAGCTAAATTCCCTAAGAAATAAAGTTACTCATGAAATCAGTTTAATCATGGAGGAAACAGAGGGATCAAGAGTTAAGATAGGAGGCATTATAGAAAACCTGAGGAGAATTTTTACAAAAAAAACGGGCAGCGAAATGGCGTTTATAACTATTGGAGATGAAAAAGGTATTGCCGTTGAGTGTGTAATATTTCCAAAAATTTTTGAACAATATAAAAGCTTCCTATCTAGGGACACGGTTATAATCATAGAGGGAAGGGTTGATACAAAAAATGAAAGGCCTGTGGTTATTGTGGAAAAAATATCTGGGTTTAATAGCAATTTCTCATCTTGACTTAACTTCGGTTTGCCCATAAAATATTAATATGATGTTTTCATTCCGATCGGAAGCTATTTTTTATCTTGGTGATTTTAGAATAACAAACACAATAATAGATACACTTCTTGTAGACGCGATTATAATAATCGCTTCTTTTATGCTTGTAAAAAGTATTAGGATAATACCAGGACTTTACCAGAACACAGTAGAAATGGTCATACAGACTTTTTATGAGATGACTGAGTCTGTTGCCCAGGAAAAAGCTGCAAAAATATTCCCCTATTTTATGAGTTTTTTTATTTTTATTCTCCTTGCGAACTGGAGCGGCCTTTTACCCGGTGTTAACAGCATAGGTTTTTTTGAAAAAGGGAAGCTTATACCTCTTTTAAGAAGCCCTACCAGCGACTTAAATACAACACTGGGACTTGCTTTGGTTTCTGTTGCAGCTACTCATATTTTAAGCATTAGAACAGTAGGCTTTAAAGATTATCTAAGCAGGTTCTTTTCATTTAATCCTATGAACCTTTTTATAGGAGCTTTAGAAATAATATCCGAAATAACTAAAGTAATTTCTCTTTCTTTCCGTTTATTCGGGAATATTTTCGCAGGTGAAGTAGTTCTCCTTACTGTTTCTTCAATTTTTGCATTTTTATTCCCCTTGCCTTTTCTTCTTCTTGAGGTTGTAGTCGGACTTGTGCAGGCACTTGTGTTTTCTATGTTAACTATGGCTTTTATGGCAATTCTTACCATACCGCATCATGATGTGTCTGAAAATGCAAACAAAGCTAAACATTTATTGTAAAAGGGGGTGAATTGTAGTGAATTTTAGTATATCCGGGGGACTTATTATAGCGCTTGGAGGAATGCTCCCAGCTTTGGCCATTGGAGTTATTGGAGCAAAGGCTATGGAAGCCATAGGCAGAAATCCCGAAAGCTCTGGAAGAATATTACCTGCCATGTTATTGGCTATGGCTTTTGCCGAAGCAATTGCAATTTATTCCCTAATTTTAGCTTTCCTAAAATAAGATCTATTTATGGAAATTATAAATAATTTTGGGCTGGATCCTCTTCTTTTGGGTGCTCAAATTGTAAACTTTCTAATAATTTTCTTCATTCTTAAAAGGTTTGCTTACAAACCCGTACTGGATATATTAAAAAAAAGAGAAGATTCAATCAAAGAGGGTCTGAGGCAGGCAGAGGAGGGAAAAAAAATTTTAGATGAGGCACTGGAGGAAGAGAAGAAAATGCTAAAAGACTCACAGAAAAGAGCCGAGAAGATAATAACAGACGCAAGAAACCATGCCATAGAACTTGCGAAAGGAACAGAAGAAAATGCTAAAAGACAAGTAGAAAATATGATAACAGCCGCCCGGGAGCAGATTATGCAAGAAGCAAGAGAATCCGAGAAGGGAGTAGCGATAAAAGTTAGCGAGCTGGCTGTTGACTTCTTACAAAAATCGATGCAAGATGTTTTTGGAGAAAAAGAACAAGAGGAAATGATGGAAGTTGCGATTGGAAAAATTAAAAAAATTGGACTAACATGACATTAAAACAAATTAAAAAACTTGCCCAGTCAAGCTTTTCAAAAGACAAACTTGACACAGAGAAAATAAAAAAGGCAGTTACACTTCTTAACAGAAGTCAACTTAAAGCATACATTAAATATATGAAAACTATGGAAGCCCAGAGAACAGTCAAGGTCTACATACCGCTTAAAAAACCAACGAACGATATGGATAAAAAAATCAAAAGAACGTTTCTTACTAAAAAAATAGAGTACATAAGCGATCCGGATTTGATTGCCGGAATAAGAATAATAGACGATGACATAATTTATGAATTTAACTTAAAAGATTCCCTAGAAAACCTAATAACCCACCTAGAACAATCTTATGACTAGAAACGAGGAGATTATAAAGGAACTTGAGAAAAACTTGATGACTTTCTCTCAAGGCTCAAAAACAAAAAACATCGGGACCGTAGAAAAAAATAGCGACGGAGTAATAATTGCATCGGGACTATCGCTTGCCTTCATGGGAGAACAGGTGGAATTTGAAAATGGAGAAAAAGGAATGATATTAAACCTTGATGAGGATCATGTTTCTATAATTCTTTTTGAAGGAGGAGAAGACATAACAGAAGGAGATAGGGTAAAAACTACGGGAAAAATTTTAAGCATAATAGGGTCGGAAAAATTAATTGGAAGAATTGTATCCCCTTTAGGAGAGCCATTGGATGGGAAGGCGGGTATTAAATCCGGAAAGTCAATGCCGCTTGAGAAGATAGCGCCCGGTGTTATCCAAAGAGAACCTGTTAATATACCTCTTAAGACGGGTATTAAATTAATTGATGCGATAATTCCAATCGGACGAGGACAAAGAGAACTTATTATTGGCGACCGGGCCTTGGGAAAAACAGCAATTGCAGTTGATGCAATAATTAATCAAAAACCTCAAAAAAATTCTAAATTTAATCCGGTTATTTGCATATACGTTGCAATTGGCCAAAAACAAAGTACTGTTGCTCAGGTTATAGAAAAATTGAAAGAAGCAGGATCAATGGATTACACAATTGTAGTTTCTGCAACAGCCTCTGATGCGGTTGCGCTTCAGTATTTAGCACCATATGCGGGAGTTGCGATTGCTGAATACTTTATGGAAAAAGGAGAAGATGTTTTAATAATATACGATGATTTGTCCAAACATGCTTGGGCATACAGACAAATATCTCTAGTATTAAAAAGACCCGCAGGGCGGGAAGCTTATCCAGGAGATATATTTTATTTACACTCAAGACTCCTTGAACGGGCGGTAAAACTTAACAAAGAATTTGGCGGAGGGTCAATCACCGCTTTACCGATCGTAGAAACCCAGGCAAATGATATCTCAGCTTATATTCCGACAAATATAATTTCTATAACAGACGGGCAAATTTACCTTCAATCCGATTTATTCAACGCAGGTATCAGACCTGCTGTAAATATAGGAAGTTCCGTGTCAAGGGTAGGAGGAGCTGCTCAAACCTCTGCTATAAAATTCACATCGGGTAAGATGAAACTTGAACTAGCGCAATACCGAGAACTTGCGGTTTTTGCCCAATTCGGATCGGAACTTGATCAAGCAACTCTATCTCAACTTGAGAGAGGCAAGAGAATGACAGAAGTTTTAAAACAGCCGCAGTACCAACCACTGGCAGAATCTCTGCAAATTCTAAGCATATGGGCTGTAACGAGCGGACTTCTAGATGATATTCCTGTTGAATCCGTAAGAAAATTTGAGTCGGAATATCACAACTATATGCAGAGAAACAACCCGGAAATAGTAAAAACATTATCAACCGGAGAGAAACCCAGTGAAGAGACAATTAAAAAAATGGAGAAGGCAACTGGAGAATTTAAGAAAATTTTTAGTTTATAGTATGGCGGGAATTATTATAATAAAACGAAGAATTCAGACTGCTTTCAATGTTTCAAAAACAACTAAGGCGATGCAAATGATTGCAACCTCAAAACTTAAACGCGCTCAAAGCTCTGCAATATCATCCAGGCCTTATGTTGACAAACTAATGTTTTTAACCCAAACACTAACGAACAAATTGGACGAAAAAGACCGAAGCGATTATATGAAGGAGCCAAAAGATGTTTCAGAAACTCTTCTTTTGGTGTTCTCCCCGGATAAAGGGCTCTGCGGCGGTCTGATAACTAATTTAACTAAAGAACTACTAAATCAGGATAAAATTCAAAAAAATATAAGATACATAACTGTGGGTAAAAAAATAGAAAACACAACGGCAAGACTTGGAAAAGAAATAGTTGCATCATTCAATTTTGGCACTACCCTACCGATATTTGATATGGTTTATCCAATGGCAAAAATTATTGACGATTATTTTTTAAACAAAAAAGTTGGAAATGTTAAAATTTTATACTCTCACTTTCTTAATGTTTTTTCCCAATCTCCTCGGGTAGAAACTATTCTGCCAATTAAATTACAAGAGTCAAAAGAAGATAAAACCGAAGAATCACCCTTTACTCTTTTTGAGCCAAATCCGCAAGAAATTCTTCCATCTCTCCTAAGACACTACTTAGAAATGGTTTTATATCAATATTTGTTGGAAAGCTATGCGTCGGAGCAGGCGGCAAGAATGGTAGCGATGAAAAGCGCGACCGAAAATGCGCAAGAAATAATAGATTATTTAAAACTTGAATACAACAAACAGAGACAAGAGGAAATTACTAATGAAATACTAGATATTGGCAGTGGAAGCGCCGCTTATGCTTATGAGTAAAAACGAAGGATTTATCATAAAAATTCAAGGACCCGTTATAGATGTAAGATTTCCCGTAAGTCCCCCATCGATTCATGAAGCTTTAAAAGTAGAAACGAAAGATAATAATAAATTGGTATTGGAAGTTGCTTTTATTACAGGAGACAACGAAGTAAAAGCACTTGCCATGGGACCAACCGACGGACTAAGGAGAGGAATGAAGGTAGAAAGGACAAATGCCCCGATAGAAGTGCCTACAGGCCCTAAAACGCTTGGCCGAATATTTAATGTATTAGGACAACCGATAGATGGGGAAAAATTAGAAAAAGGCTCCATAAAGCACAAGCCGATTCATCAGCCTCCCCCATCACTTATTGATCAAGAAACAAAACCCCAAATTCTTGAAACAGGAATTAAAGTTATTGATTTAATCACACCATTTACGAAAGGCGGAAAAACAGCGGTCTTTGGGGGTGCAGGGGTTGGGAAAACCGTCATCGTAAAAGAGCTTATAAGAAATATTGCGGTAGAGCACAAGGGGCATTCTGTTTTCGCAGGAGTTGGAGAACGAACGAGAGAAGGAAATGATTTATGGCTAGAAATGAAAGAGGCAAAAGTTTTAGATAAAACAGTGATGGTCTTTGGACAGATGAATGAGCCGCCCGCAAATAGACTTCGAGTTGCATTAACCGCTTTAACAATGGCAGAATACTTCAGAGATGAAAAAAAAGAGGACGTACTGCTTTTTATAGACAACGTTTTTAGATTTGCTCAGGCGGGATCCGAGGTTTCAGCACTTTTGGGAAGAATGCCTTCTGCTGTTGGTTATCAACCTACCTTAGCTTCGGAAATGGGAAATCTTCAGGAAAGAATTACATCTACAAAGCATGGGTCAATTACATCTGTTCAGGCAGTTTATGTCCCGGCAGATGATTATACTGATCCTGCCCCTGTAACTATTTTTTCTCATCTTGACTCTACCCTAACGCTTGAGCGCTCAATTGCCGAGCAGGGACTCTATCCTGCGGTAGATCCGCTTACTTCATCCTCTAGAATTCTTGATCCAAATGTTGTAGGACAAGACCATTATAACGTTGCGCAAGAAGTAAAAAGAGTACTTCAGAGATATAAAGACCTTCAGGATATTATTGCGATTTTAGGAATTGATGAATTATCCGATGAAGATAAGCTAATTGTGGCAAGGGCTAGGAAAATCCAAAGATTTTTAAGCCAGCCCATGTTTGTTGCCGAAATATTTACTGGACAACCCGGAAAATATGTAAAAATTGAGGAAACGGTTAAAGGCTTCAAAGAGATACTTGAAGGAAAACACGATAAGATACCGGAATCTGCCTTTTTTATGACAGGAATAATTGGCGAGGTCGTAAAAAGAACCTAATATGAATTTAACTTTGGAAATAATTACTCCTGAGAAGGTTGTATATAAAAATGAGATAGATGAACTGGTTGCTCCAACCGTTAACGGTCAGATTGCAATTCTTCCAAACCACGTAGGACTTATTACAAAAATAATTCCGGGAGAGTTAATAATTCGAAAAGCAAATTCTCAGCAGGCTGTTGCCGTAACTGGCGGATTTTTAGAAGTAGCGAAAAATCATATCAGTATTCTTGCGGACTATGCGATAAGAGCAGAGGATATAGAAGTTGCAAAAGCCATGGAAGCTCAAAAACGAGCAGAAAAACTGATGGCGGAAAAAACAAGCGAGCACGACTTTAGAGTTGCCCAGGCAGACTTGATTAAAGCAATTACAGAGCTAAGAGTCGCAACAAAATACAAAAGGAAAGCCTCAAGACCAACCGAGGTTTAACCACCATCTACTCTATTAAAGTATTCTCGAATTTCTTTCAGTCTTTCTAATGTTTTTTCCCACTTCTCGTGTTCAATAATCCCCACCGAATTTAGATAATCAAGCAAATGAACCCTATATTCGCTTTGTTCAAGGATTTCTTTCCCTCCAATTTCGTAATCCATTAAAACAACTATATCTTCTACTTTAGCACCCGCCTTTTTAAGATTTTCCGCATAAATCAATTTAGAATCTCCTCTTGCCAAAACATCATCAATTAAAACTGCAGTTGCCCCCTTGTCTTCCCGTAAAAAGCCATCAACCATTTCTCCCGAACCCTTGTCTTTTGCTTCTTTTCTTGGAGAAACCATTCCAAGCCCCAATCTTTCGGCCAATAAAGTAACTGTAGGAGTCATTGCAGTTGGTATATCAGCAATCAGATGGAATTCCAGTCCATTTACTGCATTTTGAAGAATATCGACTGGACGACCTCTAATTATCTGATTCCTGCGGACCATTCTAATATCAAAGTACATGGGCGCTAAAGGGGCTTCTGGGTAATTTTTATGATATGTCCACCAGAAATCTCCAAACTTTATGGATCCAAGAGCAAACATTCCTTCTGCCAGTGCCCGACATTCTGATAGGTTTGCTTAGAAAAATGTCAATAAGAATTTGCCTTAATAGGTAAAATTTTTACCCGTACACCCTTTACCTGTACACCCTTGGGGTGGGTTTGTATTGGCACCTAAGGATTTTGCATAAGTAATTGTTTAAAAGTTGCTCTTTGAGGTTTAATTTCATAAAATAGACTTGCTGCCGAGTCAAACTCGGCTTCGCCGGAGTAACTCAGTTGGTAGAGTAGCTCTTTCGTAAAGAGCAAGTCGTGAGTTCGAATCTCACCTCCGGCTCACACTTCGACAAGCTCAGTGCAAGCTATTAATTTATGGCAAAAAAAAGATACTCAAGGCTCTCAAGAAGGCTAGAGAGTCAATCTCGTAAAAACTTATTTTTAAGCATACTTGGAATTATTGTAGTTTTATTCTTGCTTGTAAAATTTGGTATTCCTCTTTTGGTAAACTTTAGTCTATTTTTATCAGGTCAAAAAAAAGATGAACCTTCAAAAAACGCATCTTCTTCGTATTTAAGTCCGCCGGTTCTAAATCAAAGCGCAAATGCCACAAATAGTGCCGAATTCATCATAACAGGAACTGCATCCAAGGACGAAGTAATTAACCTATACGTTAACGACTCATTGTCGGAGAAAGAAGAAGTCGAAGATAATGGCAACTTCTCATTCAAAATTTCTCTAAAAACAGGAGATAATAAAATAAAAGCCAAAGCAGCAAAAGGTGATAAAGAGAGTGACTTTTCAAATGAACTTGTAGTCACGTATAGAAATATCCCTCCCAGTTTATCGGTAGACTCTCCAACTGACGGTCAAAAGTTTGAGAAAGACCAGAGCACGGCAAGGGTTTCGGGTAAAACAGATTCGGGAGTAAAAATAACCGTAAATGGATTTTGGGCGGTTATCGATGAAAATAATAGTTTCTCCTACAATCTCCCTTTACAAAATGGAGACAATACGATAAAAATTGAAGCGGTTGATCAGGCCGGTAATAAAGCGGAAAAAGAAATTAAAGTTACTTATTCTCCATAAGTCCCTTAATGAATTGAATGAATCGAAAAATTTTTATTTTACTTTGTGTATTTATATTGTCCAGACTTATCTTTATAAACTATCTCCCTGTTTTTTTTGATGCCCCGGAATATCTAGATAGGCTTTCAAACCCGGATTACTTTAATGCGATAATTTCTGGACATCTCCCTCTTCATATCGGGTACATTTTGTTATATTGGCCAATATTTCATTTTGCAATCTTTTTTGGAATAAGTCCGTCCCTAACAATTATTCTTGCTCAAATTGTATTTTCTACTATTGGTATCTACTGTTTCTATCGTTTTACAGAAATAATAACAAATAATAAAATCGCCCTTCTTGGGACGCTCATCGCAATACTTACTCCTTTGTATTGGATCATGAATGTTTCAATTATGACTGAATCCACATATGTAAATTTTTTCCTTATATCACTTTTTTTCTTAGTGAAATACGGAAAAGAAAAAAATCATTCTAAATTATTTTTGCTTGCCGGTTGCTTCTTTTTCGTCCTTACACTTCTAACTCATCCTCTTGTCGTACTATGGCTACCATTCTTAATATCTCTAATATATTTTTTTAGAAAAGGCAAAATTTTCATTACCATTCTTGAATTAATTTCTGCCGTCATTATAGCTTTTTTGATAAATAGTTTCTTTGTTGCTAAAGCATTGCATGTCTCATATCTAAATGGGGTACATAAATATCTATTTGATCAAGGAATCGCTTTTACGCCAGCAATTTCTTCATTTTTGATATTAATAAGATTCATTAGAAACGCTGTTTTCCCGCTTTTACAAAATAATACTGCCGTTATATTTTTTTTAGGTCTAACTTCGCTTATTCTGAAATTTAATGAGGATAGAAAATTATTTATTGTTGGGTTTCTATGGCTCCTCCCTTCTCTAATTATAAATCAATGGTTTGATTTCGATGCACTTCTTTTTGGCCGTCATGCGGTAATCACTGGATTTGGATTAGCGTTCTTTGCCGCAGTTTTTTTAGAAAAAAGAAAATTACTATCTCTTATAGTAATTCTATATATATTAATCTCGTCTCTACCCGCATTAACCCTGTTAAAACAACCCATACCTTATCTTACAGAGCAAAAATTTGTTCAACATCTTCCTAAGGGACTCTTAATTGAAAGTCATTTCGCACGTCCTCAGGTTCAGGGGTATTACAGTGGTGAAATTATATTTGTAAATCAACCTACTTGGAATGAAAATGGAGTAGAAATGAAAATTGACAGCTTTCTAAATAAAGATAAGCCAGTTTTCGTAACTTCTCAAGCACTATCTGATCCGTATGGGCTATATTCGGGACCATTTATTCATATGCTGTCGCTTTCTTATGCAAGAAAATATGCATTAGAGGATGTAATTAAATTGTACTCTTTGGATAAATATGCAACGGTTGATAAACAAGCAGGTCTTGAAATTTATAAAGTAAGTAGGAAAGTTAAATCGCCTTATCCAAAAATTCAAAAACTTACAAACAATAGGCATCGGATAGACTTTTATGACCCCTTAAGCAGATTGTTAACTCTACCTTATACAATCATGTCTGCTCATTATTCTCCCTAAGACCCAGGATGATCCACATCCAGTACATAATAAAACTGTAAAATAGACTGTTCACAAACAGGCTTCCGGCAAAAAGAGCTATCGAAGAGGAAAGTATTAATGCGGAATTTTTATTCTCTTTCAACAGCTTAAACCACATGAAAATATAGGCGGCAAGACCTATGACTCCTGTAGTTGCGAGAACAAATAAGAAACTATTATCTGTCGTCGCATCAGCGTGGCTAGTCTCTGAGATTGTACTTCCATACCTTTGCCTTGCGTATTTATATGCATTAAAACCTACTCCAAATATAGGATTTTCTTTAAAAATAGTGAAAGCAAGTCTTGCCGAATCGAGTCTAGCCTCAGATGACACAGTTCTTAAAAAATTCGTTCCCTCTGTATCGTAAGCCTTTGGAAGAAAAAAAGTTAAAATAACAAACAGAAAAACCAAACCAAATATATAGACCGGTTTTCTTTTGAGAATGAGAAAAGTTGCAATACCAATAATAAGCATTATGAAGGCACTCCTTGAGTAAGTAAGAAGTATGGCAAGAAGCGTAGCTATTGAAAGAAAACTAAACAACAACAATTTCATTCTATCCTTGAAATTTTTAAAGAGTTGATCGAGTAGAAATAATAAATACAGTACAAAAAATGCGCCGGCAAAATTAGGATCTAGGAATACCGAAAACATTCTGTATAGATGCTCATCCCAGCCCAAATAAAAAAGGTTTCTAAGATTTTGATAGAAAATAAATTGGATATACCCTATCGTGACTATGACTGCACCAACGAAAATAATTGATGTTTTAATTTTGTCTTTAAACTTTTGGTCAAAATTGCTGACGATTGAGAAAATACTCGCGTACGCAACCCACCTTAATAAATATGAAAACGAGATGATACTTTGACTTAGATCCAAAAATCTTAGATTTATTAAAAGGGTAAAAAGACAATATGCTGAAAAAATTAATATCGGAGGGTAAAGGGCTTTGGATATTTTCTTGTTTAAGAATAAATATATTAACCAGAAACCAAAGGCTAAAGCAACTGAAAAATCCAATAACTTTACTTCAATTCCAAAAATTGGCAAACGAATGATCTCGCCAAAAACAAAAGAAACAAGACAAACTATAATAAGAGCTTTCAGTCCTTTATTTTTTATTATTTCTTTTGCCATAAAAGCCATAGTTTTCCGCGAACCAGAAACGAATGAAAACTCATAATCAGCGCCAGGATGAAACCATGAATCCCATCAAGAAAACCCAGTTTTACAAAATAGTTCTGAATGAATTTTGCTTTCGTATAAAAAATAATTGAAAGAAAACTTGATCTTACTCCCCTATCAAATAATTCTCTAGCTCGAACATCTGTATAAAAATTTATTTCTTTTAAAAATTCGGATATTGTTGGATGAGGATAATGATCGATATGATTTTTAAAAACAGCGATTTTTCCTTTAATTTTCCATTCTTCGTGAACCTTTCCTTTCCATTTCCCGCTATTTTTTTTAGCCAGCCTTACTAACCTAATATTACCCGTTTCTCCATACCGCAGTTCCCTGCCCCAAATAGAGTCCAACCTTTTTATTAGATATCCATCGACTTTATTATTTTTAATTTTAGATTGAATTTCCTCTTTTAGCTCTTCGGAAACCCTTTCATCTGCATCGACAAACAACACCCAATCTCTACTTGCTTTCTTAAGCCCAAAATTTCGTTGAGTAGAAAAATCATTATCCAGGCTTCGGGTAAAAACCTTAGCGCCCATTTTTTTGGCAACTTCCAAAGTTCTGTCTTCTGAGTTATCATCAACAACTATAATTTCATCACACCACAAAAGACTCTCAAGGCAATCCACGATATTTTTCTCTTCATTTTTTGTAAGAACTACTACACTAATCATTTTTACTTACTAATATTTTACCATTCTTCTCTTCAATATAAATCTTCAGGTTGACATTTTGTTCGGATGGTATGCTTTTGTAAAAGTACCACAGCAAATATTCATAATTCATAGTAAAACTTTCGAACTGACTTCCTACTCCTTTTCCAATTAAATTGTACTGTTTACCAGAAGCGTATTCTTTTATTCTACTAGTTGCTTCTTTTCTTTTTACAAACTCTGCATTCTTTGAACTCAAATCATAATTTACAAAATAATAAATATTCATAAAGACAAAAATGGCTAATATTATTAAACCAGGAAATTTTATTTTTTTTATTATGTGATTCCAGAAAATGGCAGATATTATAATAATAATGGGGAAAAATACGGGAAGATAAGCGTCCGACGGAGTCTTATTAACTATAAAAGCGAGAAACATTATTAGAAACGTAATGCCAATTATGAATAATGATATCTTTTTTTCTTTTTTCAACAAATATAAAAAAATCGTAAAACTTAAAAAAAGAAATAAAACAGATAGTGAAAAACTATTTGCAAAAATAAGAAATTTATATTTTGATGCAAGAAAAGACGTAATTAAACCAGAATCGAATGATAATGACGAAAATCCCCCAATAGATTTAAATATTTTATAAAAAATCCAGCCTCCAAAAACTAAGGTTTGAGGAAATCCATTTTTAAAATCGTAAATAATAACGGGGGTCATGGATAATATAAAACCACAGATAGAGACCAGCAAAACTTTCCACTCAAATATTTTTACCGCCCGGGATTTTCTTCTGATAATTCCATAGAACAAGAATATAAATAAAACTCCGAATACGGAGACTGTTGCCAACTCAAAATTGTAAAGAACTCCAAGGCTTATTAGAGCAGGAGCAAAGAAAACATAATTACCCTTTATCCATTTATAAACAGAAAAAATAAAAATAAGAGTAAAAAAGGGTATCGGGCTTGTATGATATGCAAAACGATCATTTGCAATAATCAGAGGAGAGGTGGCATAAATAACAGCTGAAATAAGACCAATTTTTTCTGAAAAAAGTTCTTTTGAAACTTTATAAATAAGCCAAATCGTTAAAGCTCCCAAAAATGCCGTAAAGTATGCAGGAGCTAGTGGATTAAAATTAAAAATCCAAAATAAAAAAGCTACGATATATGTCCAATAAGGACCCTGATGAAGCCATGCATGACTTGAGGTTATTCCAACTAAAGGAATTTTACCAGTTAAAAGTAAATCTCTTGCTGATAAATAAAACCATCCCTGATCGCCGATAAATACCATAAGCTCCGAAAGCTTAAATACACGAAGAAAAAATCCTACAAGTAAAATTGCAGTTAACAGAAGATGGACTTTACTTATGGAGGTAAAAACTTGAACTATTATAGCTCCGAATAGCCCGTGCCATTTTTTAAAATAATAATACTGGCTCTTTTTATAAATTTTTTCCGTATCGTTTCTTTGTCTCGTGCTTGAGCCCCAAATATGAAATAATTTTGCCGAAGGAGTAATAAAAATTTCCCACCCCAATGCTTTTACTCTTTTGCATAAATCTGCTTCTTCAAAAAAAAGAAAAAAATTCTCGTCAAATCCTCCAACCTCTTCAAAAATATTTTTTCGTATAACAAATGATGTCCCCGGAATTACTCCAAATTCTCTATCTGTTGTCTTATTCCAATCCATATTCCAGTAATTGTAGGCAATTTTATTTTTAGGGAATAATTTATTTAATAATGACAAGGCAAAAATAGCACGAAGGGGCGATAATGTCTTTGATCCTTGCAGCTGGTATGGTTTGCAGTCTTTGTTAAGAAGAAGCGGAGCTACAATAGCAGCATCATTATGTATTTTCAGAAAATCGAAAAGCGTATCGATACAATTATTAATAAATTTAGTATCAGGGTTAAGAAAGAAAAGATATTCACCCCTTGCGTATTTTGCTCCTGCATTATTACCCTCTCCGTAACCTTTATTCTTGTTTGTAATATAAATAATATCAGCAAATTTATTTTTTAAATCTTTATAGATTGTCTTTCTATCATCATTGTCGACTACAATTATTTCATAAGAAGTTCTGGGCATCGAGGAAGTAATCGACTCCAGACATGCTATAAGTTCCTTTTTTACATGGTAGTGAACTATAATTACTGAAACATCAATGCGCTTTGACTTGACCATATTCTTGGTTTATTTTAACATATCTTTATTATCAATTAATTTTTTGATAAAATTACTGAATGAAAAAGAGATTCGAAAAAAAATATGAAGATTTTCACAAACATAGTAATCCCCAAAGAAAAATCATAACGGACACAAACTTCACTTACCGTAATATTACATCACTACTCAACAGGCTTCTTAGGCATCCTGTAAAAATTCTTGATATTGGTTGTGGGGCAGGTACAATCGCACTATATTTAGCAAGTAAAGGAAATGATGTTTTGGGCATCGATATTTCAAAAAATGCAATTGTCTCTGCAAATGAAAGTAAAAAGCTTATAGGCTTAAAAAATGTAACGTTTAAAAAAATGCACTTTCCTGATGAAACACCAGAAGAAAAATTCGATTTTATCATTCTTACTGAAGTAATAGAACATTTAGAAAATGATGAATTAGCTTTAAAAAAAATTTTTTCTCTTCTTAAATCAAATGGCATGGTACTTATTTCAACCCCGTCAAAAAATGCTCCACTTTACCGCTTGGGAATAGCTACAGAATTTGATATTCGCGTAGGACATTTGAGAAGATACACAATTCAAGAATTGGCAAGAAAATGTGAAAAAACTGGATTCAAAATATTAGAAACAAAAAAAACTGAGGGCATCATCAGAAACTTTCTTTTTTTAAGCCCAATAGCCGGAAGATTTATCAGATTTATAAAATTTTTTGTTTCCGATTGGATAACTTATATTGATGAGCTCTCACTAAAACTCTTTGGAGAATCAAATATGTTTATCGTTCTTCAAAAACCATAAAAACAATGCTTCTTCTATCCATCAATTTTTGTAATTTAATACACTATTTTCTACTTGATTGTTCGCAATAATTATGGAAGAGATCATTTTTCCTTGGAAAATGCTACTAGAAGTTTTTCGAGATTTTCAATTTGGCTTTTCCATGTCCATTTTTCTTCAATCCATTTTCTTCCATTCCTGCCCATTTCTTCACATTTTTTTGAGTTTTCCAATAAATAAATAATTTTATCCGCAATTTCTTTTGGATCGAAATCTACCAAAAAACCATTTTTTCCATTAACCATGGTTTCTCTATAGCCAGCGACATTTAATGCTATAACTGGCACACCACATGCCATTGATTCTAAGGGCACGAGTCCAAAAGTATCAAATCTACTTAGTGAAAGCGTTACTAAGGATTCACTGTATAGCTTCACAAGCTCCTCATCAGATAACCTTTCGGAATTATTTTTTTTCCAATTAATAATTTCCAGATCCGGCCTTATTTTTTTAGGAAGCAACTTCATTGCTTGTTGCGCAAGATCATATCCATAAATAGGGTATTTTTCTGCCACAAAAAATACTTGGTTTTTTTTCTTTGCATTACTAGGCTTAAAAACTGACTCATCAACTCCCAAATAAGAAATTTTAGGATATAAGTCATAAGCAGCTATAATTCTTTCCCTTCCAAATAGAGACAAGGCTAAAACATGATCTGCCGAACGAGCGTTTTTTCTATCTATATTTTTTCTTATCCACCTATTTAGATTTTCGTAAAATATATTCAAAACAAATACATTATCCTTAAGTCTTAATGAGTATTCATAAGCGTTTCTTAGAGGTTCCAAACAAAAATAAACATTTTTTGTTTTAAGATATCTCAATAAATATGGTGTTTGCGTTGATATATCTGTATGAACCAACACAATATTATAATTTCTTTTATCAATATCTCTGGCAATTTTTTTATGAACATTTTTTAAAGTATAAAAAGTATCAATGAAATCTTTTTTAAATCTATTAAAAACTGGAAGTTTAAATTCAATCGGAGAAAAATTATATAAATATTTGTTATTAGCTTCTGTTCCGGGATCAAAAATGTCATTTGCTTGATCCGTAGTGTAAATATCTACGTTATGTCCTAACAATTTTAAGCCCTTCACATGCTCTAAGACCACCCTTTTTGCGCCGCTAAACGCAATATTATAAAAAACAGCTATTTTCATAATATTTGATAACTACCGTATGCAAAGAAGATTGGTAAAATCGTCTCTTTGAACAGAATAGGAAAGCAGTAATCGCTCTTTTGTCATAGGCTTTAACTCTCTTTTAATCTCGTCTATACCATAAATCTTAAAAGAATTTTTTTGTAATAGATCAAGAAACTTCTTTGCGCTTTTTCCACTTCGCTGCAGACCTCGGGGCCAGAATTCTGTGATCAATTTTAATTCCTCACCCTTCTTCAAGACGTTCCGCGCGCCAACAAGCGCGTCCATCTCAGCTCCTTGAATATCCATTTTCATTAAGTGGATCTTTTTTTTCTTGTCTTTGAAAAAATCATCTAATGTTGTGGAATCAACGATAATCGAACTTCTTTGATGGTTTGAAGCAAAGATTCGGTGATCTCCTGTATTCTCTTTATTAATAAAAAGGTTAGATTTTCCACTTTTGCTCGATATGGCTTTTTCTATAAGAACTACATTTTTGTATCCATTAACTTCGACATTTTTTTTAAGAAGTTCAAAATTTTTTGGTTCAGGTTCAAAAGCGAAAACTTTTCCGCTAATGCCTACCGCATTTGCTGCTATGAGAGTATAGTATCCAATATGAGCACCGACGTCGACTACGGTATCTCCGACATTTATATTTTTTTTAAAAACCTCGGATTCAAAATCCTCCCATTTACCGCTTAATATTAATTCCTGCGAGACAGTTGTATCGCTTTTATCTATGTAAAACTTATTTCCTTGGATAATTAACCAACTTGGCTTTAACATATTAACTATCGGAGTTAAAAAAAATCTCATCATGGGAATTTTATACAACCTGTGCACCATAGACCAATAGATACCCTTTGTTTTTAAATCCTTTCTATAAATTCTTAGGTTACTTCTTATTTTGTTAAATATTCTCTGCATAATTTATAGTTTATGCACTTTCGTGATAGTCTTTACTAAAAACCTTTAAGGTAAAATAAATCATAAAAGGAAGAGAAAAAACACTTCCAAGAAGAGCTGATAAGCCTGCACCAATCAAACCAAGATTTACAACAAGAGGAACTATAGTTATTGCCAAGGTTCCAATACTTACTAATGTCACAACCGTAATGTATTCCTGTCTTTGAACTGCCAAAAAAAGCGTTGAAGTTGATCCAGAAATAGCTCTGATTATACCAAATATAACTAAAATTTTCAAAACGGGAACAATCGAAATCCACTGGCTCCCTAAAACAATCCTTACGATTTGTTCTGTAAATATTAGAAGAGTCAATCCAAATAGAATAGAGGATATACTAATGTATAATAATGTTGTCAAAAAAGCTTTTTTTAGTCTTCGAATATCTTCTGCAATTTTTGAATAGACAGGAAAAGTTACTTTTGAAACTACATCAGAAATTTCAGTTATGGGAAGCATAGATATTTTATATGCCAT
>MFNM01000049.1 GCA_001782085.1 Candidatus Levybacteria bacterium RIFCSPHIGHO2_01_FULL_37_33 | reverse complement strand
TACTCGTGTTTGATTTCGGAATACTTTATTAAGAAGCTGGCTCCAATTTGATCTAACATCCGATGCTTTAAGTGTTTGTGTCATATTTGTACAACATAGCACAATTTTGTACGTAAGTCAAGGAGGGAAGGTCTCCAATTGCTCAATTGTTTCATTGCTGGATTGTTAATATTTTTTCATTTTTCATTTTTCATTTCTCATTCCTTAACTAAATTGAGGCTATTTTGCCCCCTTGACAAAGTGGATTTATAATGTTCATAATTAATACATACATGAAAAAACTGCTCAAGAAACTCTCGTCTAAACTCTCAACTCTCAACTCTCATTTCTCATTTCTTCAGAAAGGTTTCACATTAATAGAACTTCTGGTCGTCATCGCAGTCCTTGGAGTCTTGGCAACAATCGTCCTTCTAGCAGTAAACCCGGGAGAGCAGCTCGCAAGAGCAAGAGATACGAGCAGAATTGCTGGAGTTACACAACTTGGAAGAGCTTTGCAAGCTTATTATACTGCTGCAGGAGGTTCATTATCAGCAGTGCCGGATGGAGGAGCGGGCGCGGATGAAACGCCTTGGATGGGTCCGCTTATTACCAGTAATGATTTAAAAGTGAGACCTGCTAATCCAGCTTGGGGAACTGTTCCAGCTAGTAATTGTAGCGTGCAATATCGAGAGTCTCTTCCAACTCCACTTCCAAATGCGGGACAGTACTGTTACCGAGTAAATTTAGTTGATGCTGCACACAATGCAGTTGTCTATGTGAGACTGGAGTCAAATTTATATAACAATAAATGCGCTTCTCCTGCGGTTGCCACTGGTGTCTTCTCAACCGCTGATGCCAGATTCGGTGTGGTCTGCTTGACTCCAGTAGCTGGCATAACTGACGCAGTTCCAGGAACTCAGACATTTATATCGACTCCTTAATAACGTTAAGCAGAATCGGTTTCCACTCAAAATTCTTGTTATAATTTATAAGCTGTGCTTATAATCGGATTTTGTCCTTTCGCCTTATCCTTTCACTTCGGGAGTGATCTAGCCTCGCTACATCGGTTGACAAACCTTCAGCCGGCCTGATGCTCTAAAACGCCTTTTAACGCCGGGGGTTAAATGACTTCAAACCTAAGGATTACCGGTATCCCGCGCTTCATAAAATTTGTATTTGACTTTTGAGAATGTAATTCTTAAGACGGGAGCAAACCTCTTTCCACCTGGGAGGTGGATTTATAGCGACACCTAGGGAATTCCACAAGAACAACAACTTTCTATGTCCCATAGGAGCGTGTTAAAAACCGATATGGGATCGGTACAGATACGATGAAATAGGCAAACCTGACCTGCAATCTGACCTGCGAGGTTGTAGGTTAAACAACAATTTGCAATCTGTAGCACAATGTACAGTAGAAAACCGGATCGTCAATAGAAAACCGATACGGGATCGGTATAGATATGACGAAGTGGCTTATTAAATACAATTCCCTACCGTTCTCATCAAGCTCTTGATTACAAAACTCCATTGGAGTATGTTCAAGAGAACTTCTTTAAAGTTTTACCGATGTGGTTAGCCAGAACTGTCACTTGACATACTGTACATAATTCTGTAATATAGTGATATGACAAAAACATTACCTATCACCAAAGCAAGAGAAGATTTAACAAGTCTCGTAGAAAATGTTTCTAGAAAACTAGACGAGTATATTATTACTGTCAATGGCTCTCCTGCAGCAGTATTAATTTCTGCTGCAGAATATGAGTCCTGGAAAGAAACAAATGAAATCTTAAGTAACCCTACTCTTATGAAGGGTATTAGACAAGGCGAGAAAGAAGTTTCAGAAGGCAAGGTTCAGGATTGGGAAGACGTAAGGAAAGAACTTGGCTGGAATGTTTAAACTCAAAATTACCTCACAAGCAAAATCGCAATTAAAACAAATCTCAAAAAAACACCATCAGTTAGCGATATCAAGTGCTCTTGATGAGATTAAAGAGAATCCTTTCGTCGGCAAGCCATTGTCACGAGAGCTTACGGGTAGATTTTCATATAAAGTAGGGGTCTATAGAATAATTTACATTATCAATAAACGAGATGGGATTGTTAACATTTTATTCGCTGGACATCGTGCTACGGTTTATGATTAATAATGAGTATCGTTTTCTATTCAGCTTGATATATGTCCCTTTAATCACCTCGGGAGTGAACTAGCCTCGCTACCTGAATATTTCCCTACTCTGGAGCAAACCTCTTTCCACCTGGGAGGTGGATTTATAGCGACACCTAGGGAATTCCACAAGAACAACAACTTTCTAGGTTCCATAGGAGTGTGCTGAAAACCGATATGGGATCGGTACAGATATGATGAAATGGGTAAGTCATTAGTTTAATTTCCCGATCTTTGCTTTATGTGTTATTCTATAATTAATGATTTTATTTCTGTTATTCATTCTTGGTTTAGCAATTGGGAGTTTTTTGAATGTCCTAATAGACAGAATCCCTAACGATGAATCCCCTTTTAAAGGTAGGTCTTGTTGCGATAAATGTAAAAAAACCCTTAAATGGTACGACATGGTTCCAGTTCTATCATTTCTGATTCTCAAAGGCAAATGCAGATACTGCAAAGCTCACATTTCATTTTACTATCCCCTAGTGGAGCTTATTACAGGTGTAATGTTTGTGATTGTATTCTTTTTTCTGATTGAATCACGAATTATGAATCACGAATCATTATTTACAAATTTTGAATTTGGAAATTATTTAGGATTTAGGATTTCGGATTTCGGATTTATTTTAAATTATTTCTATTATGCTTTTATTCTATCCTCTTTTATCGTAATCTTTTTTACCGACCTAAAATACGGAATTATTCCGGATAAAGTTCTTTTTTCGGCGATAATTATTTCTTTCTTCTTTTTATTTTTCACCTCGAAGGAGTTTCTTCAGCTTCGCTCAGGACAAGCATGGCTTTCGATTCCACTTCAGTCTACCACCCTTGGGGTGGATCAGCTTGCCACCCTTGGGGTGGTTGCGAATAGGTTTCTTTCGGCGCTAACTTCTTTCGCATTTTTTCTAATTTTATATCTGATCACAAAAGGCAAGGGCATGGGTTTTGGTGATGTAAAGCTGGCATTTTTGCTGGGTTTAGTTTTGGGATTTCCTAAAATTATAGTCGCTCTGTATTTGGCCTTCTTGACAGGAGCTTTGGCAGGCTCCATACTAATTGTATGGAGAAAAAAGAAGTTAAAAAGCTCTATTCCCTTTGGCCCTTTTCTAATCCTTGGCTCAATACTAAGTATTTTTTTTGGAGAAAAAATTCTTCAACTGGTTTTACGCTTATTGAACTTCTAGTCGTAATATCAATTATTGGAATTATGGCGGTGGGTCTTATGTATCTTATTGATCCTTTGGGGCAAATAGCAAAAACAAATGACGCTAGAAGAAAATCCGATCTTGAGCAGCTTCAGAGAACCCTAGAAGTATATTATAATGATAATGGAAAATATCCTGCTACAACGGGATCTACAGTGTCCCCATACTACCGTCTTTTTCCAAGTTCAGTCTTATATGATTGGGGTTCGGTTTGGACTGCCTATAATACTACGCTTCCCAAAGATCCAACATCTGCCCGAAATTATGTTTATTTTGCAAGATCAGACGGACAGTCTTACTGGCTTTATGCAAATCTTCAGGCACCCGCAGATCCACAGAAGTGCAGCGGTTCGGAGTGTCCCAGCATAACGACTAATGTCATAACAGCAAATTCGTGCGGACCGTCGCCGGGCAAGCCATGCAATTTTGGAGTATCAAGCCCGAACGTTTCGCCATAGCGAAACGAAATGAGAAATGAGGGATGAAAATAGTTCTGAAGGATTTACCCAGCACCACTTTTGCCAAATGATAATTATGTATGATTAAAAAGGAGTCAATCAGGAACAGTTATATAAAGATTTTAGAAAAAGTCAAAAGTGCTCTGCCGGGTTCACCCAGCACCACTTTTCTTAAATCTTCTTTCAAAAGTGGTGCTGGGTTTACCCTAATCGAGCTTTTGATTGTTATAGTAATTATTGGAGTTTTAGCAACGATTTTATTGGCTAATTTTATTGGCGTTCGGCAAAGATCGCGGGATGCACAAAGAAAAGCAGATCTTCGCCAAATACAATCTGCTATCGAATTGTACAAAGCAGATCAGGGAGTTTACCCGCCAGCTCTGTACTTCACTGATTGTCCCACCTCCTCTTCTCTTATTGGGGGAACGGTAACTTATATGCAAAAAATTCCCTGCAATCCCCTCCCTCCTACAGCTTCAATAATACTTGGTGCTACCGTTGGAAATTATTATTATTTCTTGAGCGGAAACACTTATAATTTGATAACATGTATTGAAAATACAAATGATACAGACCGGTATGCTTACACTGTTTCTGCATTGTTTTGTCCGAGCAGAAAAGTTTACCAATTAACAAATCCGTGAAGATAAATTGAGAATTGAGAATGATCTATCATAAATCGTCAATCATAAATCGTAAATCTCAATTGGCTTTCACGCTGATAGAGCTTTTGATTGTTATTGTAATTATCGGAGTTTTGGCAACGATTTTTTTTGCAAATTATTTGGGAGTAAGACAAAGAGCCAATGATTCCAAAAGAAAGTCGGATCTGCGGCAAATACAAGCGGCTTTGGAGCTTATAAGATCAGATACGGGTAGCTATCCCGCTTCGCTATATTCTGCTAATTGTCCCACGTCTTCTCCCCTACAAGTAGGTGCGGTAATATATATGAATAAAATTCCCTGCGATCCTCCTCCTTCCATGGGAAACCCCCTTTATTTTCCCGGTGATAGTTCCGGTCGTAATTATTTTTATAATTTGTCATCAGGTACAACTTATTATTTATTTACGTGCATCGAGAACACCAATGATAAAGGTCCAAATGTAATAACTCAGGAGACTCTTTGTACTACTGGGAAAGGTTACTATCTACCTAATCCATGATTCATAAATTAAAAAATGAAAAATGAAAAAAAGTTGATGTTAAGTTCGTTGTTCATTGTTCATGGTTACTATGAACTAATAACTAATAACTAATATATAATTGTCAATTGTCAAATGTTAATTGTAAAACATAAATCATCCGGCTTTACTCTAATCGAGCTTATTGTTGTTTTGTCTGTTGCGGCAGTTATCTCTCTAATAGGTATTGCCTCTTTTGTATCGTACAGTCAACAACAGTCTATAAATACTGCGGCAGCGGATATTGCAAATATGTTTAGTCTTGCAAAATCAAGAGCCGCTTCTCAAGTAAAGCCGTCTTCCTGCAGTGGAGCTCTTAACGGTTACCGGATTTCTATACCTGATATAGCCAGTAAGACTTACCAACTTGATGCGGTTTGTTCTTCCGGAGACTCCCTTATCTTAACAAATACTCTACCAAGCAATATTTCCTTTGGTAGCGCAAACTCCACAATTTTTACTTTCTATGTTTTAACCGGGGGATTCACAATGAATGGACTAGATGGAACGATTGTATTAAGCGGTTTTGGCAAGAGTAAAACCATTACAGTTGATTCTTTGGGAAACGTCAGATGAGATAAGAAATGACCTTGCCTGCCGGCAGGCAGGGAGATGAGAATTGAAAAATAATATGAAAAAAAAAGAGTCGGGGCAGACTTTGCTTGAAGCATTAATCGCGTTGAGCACTGCGGTTATAATAATTTCTGCAATGACCGTTATGGTTTTGTCTTCTTTAAACAACGCGCAGTTCTCAAAGAATCAAAATCAGGCAACGCAATACGCGCAACAAGGAATAGAGGTTCTTAAAAACACAAGCCAGTCTGATTGGACAGCGTTTGCTGTTAATAATGGTAGCTATTGTCTTTCTCAAGATAGCACAACATTGATCCAAACGCCCGTTTCGCCCGGATGCGCTCAGTCTCCATATATTATCAACAATCTTTTTGTAAGAGATGTGGTTATTAGCCAGTACCTTGCTGGAGATATAACCACTATTGGATATGCTGATTGTCAGCCAACTTCCGTAACTAGGGCTAAAGTTACCGTTACTGTTTCCTGGTCGGATAACAAATGTACAAGCGCAATGGACCCTTATTGCCATAAGATACCGCTGGTTTCGTGTATTTATAATTCAACAACTATTTTACCGCCCTAGAGAGAATTATGAAGCAGGAATTAAGAATCAGGAATAAAAAAATTAGGACAAAGTCCATAATTCGTAATTCATTATTCATTATTCGTAAATCCGATGGATTTACTTTGATAGAGCTTTTGGTAGTTATTTTAGTTATTTTTTCCGTAGGAGTTTTGATTGTAAGCGTGCTTTTTTCGGCCTTGCGGGGAACCAATAAAACAAACACTATAGATACGGTTAGAAGAAATGGAAATTCCGCAATAACCCAGATGTCTAGGATGATAAGATACGCCCAAAGTTTCAATGGGGTGAGTACAAGCACCGATCCTAGTGTATATATTACCGACTGCACAGTTCCTGCTCCTACTCCGACTCCAACTCCCACTCAATATTCAAATGTTAACATTACATCTTTTGACGGAGGACAAACAATTTTTAGCTGCCCGCCCTCAGCTTCAACTATTGCATCAATCAGCGCTACTACTTCAGTATCTTTAATAGATACTAGCTCGGTTGATGTTTCGAATTGTTATTTTACCTGTTCGCAGGATAGTATAATTTCGCCTCCCAATATCGGCATTAATTTTACATTAACTCAAAAAAATACCTCTAATTTTTTCGAAAATAAGGCATCGGCTTCTTTCCAAACGTCTGTTAGCGTAAGAAATTATTGAAGCGGGGTTGACATCAGTCTAAATGATTGCTAGGCTTTAAGTATGGGAAGTTTTAAAGACAAAAGCTTTCAAAAAGGACCTGCCTGCCCTGCCCTGCCGGCAGGCGGGCGGCAGGCAGGACAGACTCTTTTAATAGTTGTTTTAATAATGGTTGTGTCTTTAACCATAGGTTTATCGATTGCTTCAAAAACTATTACAAACCTTAGGACCACAACAGAAGAGGCAGATTCTGCAAAAGCACTATCTGCGGCAGAAACCGGAGTTGCGCAGAGTATAAAATCCGGGGCAAGTACGGGTCAGAAAAATTTATCTAATACTGTGACTTTTAATGCCAGTATTGTTACTGTCAGCGGAACAACCCTTTTGGTAAACGGCGGAAATGTGATTCCCCAGGATGAAGGAGCGGATGTTTGGCTTATTGCGCATGATGCTTCAGGAAACCTTATTTTTAGCCCCCAGTGGAACGGGACGCTAACAATTTATTGGGGAGATAGTTCGGGTAATTGCACTAATGCGGCTTTGGAAATAATAACAATAACAGGTACTACCCAAACTAACCCGGTTTCCAATAGATCAGCTTACGATCCGTGTTCGACAAGATCATCTTCGAATAAATTTGCATCACCTACGTCTTCTCCTTTGGGAGGCGTTGTAGTTTCGGGTAAAACATTTTATTACACAGCCGACATCACAAACATAACGAATGGACTTTTGGTAAGAATTATTCCGCTTTATACTAACACAACAATGGCAGTAAGCGGAGGATTAAATGCCTTGCCATCTCAGGGATCTATAATATCTTCAACTGGTCAAGCCGGAAACGTAACAAGAAAAATTAGTGTGGTTGCGAATTACTCCTCCCTGCCGTCTGAATTTTTTTCCTATGGTCTCTTTGTCCCAAAGTAGGTATAAATGAACAAAAAACCCTTCGGGCTTAATATCGGTATAACTTCTATTAAAGTTGTCTGGTTGTCCCATCTTAAAGAAGGTTACCTTCTTGATGCTTCCATAATATCTCCGGCCCCTCAAAAAGGGATGTTATCGGAATCTCCTTTGGATGAGGAAGAGATGGCACGGGCAATAAGGGGAGCAGTGGATAATGCCAAAATAGTTTCAAAATATGTAAATGTTGCCCTGCCGGAGAATCAGGTTTATACAAAAGTAATTGAGATGCCTGTTTTATCCGATAAAGAGCTTTCATCTGCCATATTCTGGGAGGCAGAGCAGAATATTCCTGTACCCTTATCTACCATAACCCTTGCGTGGAATGTATTAAAGAGACCGCAAAAAGCAGTTGGGAATGAAAAGATGCAGGTTTTGATGGTCGGCGCGCCAACTATGCTTGTTAACAAATATCAAAAAATACTTTCTATGGCAGGCTTTTCGATTAATGCATTAGAAACGGAAGTCCTATCTATAATAAGGGCTCTGGTTCTTTCGGAAAATTTTCCGTCCTCACTTATTGTAAATATTGGCTCTGTCAGCACGTCTTTGGCAACAATAAGAGATGGAATTATGATATTTACCTACTCTATTCCAACCGGAGGAATGGCTATTAACAGGGCAATTTCTACTGATTTTGGTTTAACTCCCTCCCAGGCTGAGGAATATAAAAAGGTCTACGGAATATCAAAAGAGGCATTTGGAGAAAAAATAGGCAAGGCAACCGAACCAATTCTTAATTCTATTCTTACCGAAGTCAAAAAAGCACTCGTTTTTTACTCGGATAAGTTTAAGGATGATAAGCCGATAAGACAGATATTGCTAAGCGGAGGAACAGCAAAGCTTCCCGGAATTGATTTATTTTTCGCAAACAGCACTAATATAGAAACTGCTATTGCCGATCCCTGGAAAATAATCTTAAACCAAAATGAGCTGCCGCAGCAAATACTTGATAACGGGCCGGATTATGCGATTGCCGTAGGACTTGCAATGAGGGACAATGAAAGCTGACATAAACCTTACTTCGGGAGTTTTAGTAGAATCTGCTCAAAAAAGCAGATTTTTAAGGATTTTAAGAATAACAGTTCTATCTTCCATAGCATTGATATCAATAGCCTCGGTTTCTCTTTTTTTATTAATTAACTCAATCTCCCCGGATAAAATTAAAAAAGAGAAAGATCAAATTCTCTTCAGTATCAAATTTCTTAATGAAAGGCAAGCTAAGATTGCGATTGTAAATAGCAAAATTGCGGATATTTCAAAAATTTTAGATAACAGAACAAACTACGAGTCCGAAATTAATACTTTTTTGGAAAAGATTCCCAATGATGTATCAATAAATTCTTTTGAGATCGATAAAGCTAAAGTAGCTATTACAGCATCATCAGACTCCTTGTCTTCTATTGACAGTATGCTAAATACCTTTATTGAAATGACTGCGAAAAAGCAAATTATCAAGAGTCTGACAATCGGAAGTCTCACCTCCGATCAAAAGAGCGGAAACTATAGTTTATCGATTAAGGCAAATAAACTATGAAAGAAAATACCAGTATTGATATAAATACTTTAAGGATATTGTATAAAAAATACAAAGAGCATCTTATCTACTTACTGGTGATCTTTGTAATAGCTATCCTGTTTTTATTCTCCGTTCTGCCAAGAATTGAAGACTTAGGAAAGCTAAATAACAGCAGGAAAATCGAGGAGAACAAACTTTCTATTTTAAAGAATAATCTCAATTTGTTGTCAAGCCTTGATGATCCATCTCTGTCCTCCCAGCTTCTTGTTGTATCCTCTGCTCTGCCTTCGGAGAAGGATTTTGAAGGAGTACTAAATGCTATTTCCTCATCTACTGCAAAATCCGGGGTATCTCTAGCTGATTACGAATTTCAGGTTGGAGACTTATCTAATTCTTCGGTTGAAGCTACAGGTTTTCCTTTGCTAACACTTACCGTAAGTATACGGGGCACTCTTTCACAAGTCGCTAAGTTTGTTGGTTATCTTTCAAAATCCATACCACTTTCCCAGACAACAAGTATAATACAAAATTCAAGCAGTGCCACCGTAGCTATTAATTTTTATTACAAAGCATCGACTCCGGCTCAGTTTAATGATAGCAAAACAATAGCTCCGATATCGGAAAAGGGGAAACAAATTATAGAAACTCTTTCTTCCTGGGGAACGAGCAACTTATCAGGATCTGAAACTCCGATTCCCGGTACGTCTTCGGCTAACCCGTTTTAACTTTTTTTATAAGATCGGGCCGGAATTTTTTCGTGATTTCTACTGCTTGCCCTTCTCTCCATTTTTCAATAGCCTTATGGTTCCCCGATAAGAGAACTTTAGGCACAATTAAATTTTTGTATTTTTTCGGCCTTGTATACTGAGGATGCTCTAAATAGTTTTCCCCGTTGATTTTATTGGAAAAAGATTCCTCACTCACAACATTTTCCGGCAAGACATTTTTAATAAGCCGAATAATGCTATCTGTGATTAACATTGCCGGGATCTCTCCTCCGGTAACTACAAAATCTCCAATAGAAATTGTTTCATCTACGAATTCTTTTATTCTCGCATCTATACCCTCGTAATGCCCGCAAACAAAAATTAAATGCGATACTTTGGATAATTCAATTGCTTTTTTTTGGCCGAAGATTTTTCCGCAAGGATCAAGAAGAATAACTCTCCGCGCTTTTTTACTGACGTCTTCTTTAGATTGAAGGCTATATAATCTTTTTGCCTGCCTGATTGCTTTCTCTAAGACATCCACCCTCATAATCATACCCTTGCCTCCTCCATATGGCTTATCATCTACAATCTTATGCCTTCCCAGCCCAAAGTTTCTAATGTTTATATAACTTATTTTTACCAATCTTTTCCCAATCGCATTTTTTATTATAGAATGATCAAATGGGCCATGAAACATTTCGGGGAAAAGCGTCAATATAGAAATTGTCATAGTTGTATTTTAGCAAATAGAGAGGAATTAATTAGATGTTTCTTCCAAAACTATATTTATTTTTTTATTTTGCTTTATAGCCGGAATTTTTAAAACATTTCTTATGGCTCTTATTACTTTACCATTTTTGCCTATAACTTTTCCCATATCTTCTTTATCTACGATGACTTTAAAGGTAACGAAATCACCTTCGGTTTCCTCTGCTATCGAAACTTTATCGGGAGAATCAACTATGGAATTTATAATGTAGGAAAGGGCCGTTTTCATTGTTTTAAGATATTTGCAACAGATACCGTGGGCTTTGCGCCAACAGATAGCCAATATTTATATCTATCCATGTTAATCTTCTTAATCACTTCCTTTTCCCTTTTTTCGTATCTTCCAAGTATCTCTATTGCTCTTCCGTCTCTTTTGCTTCTCTTTTCTTTAACAATAATTCTATACTTTCGCTCGCCTTTTCTCCCTGTTTTTGTTAGTCTTATTACAACTGCCATAAACGTAATTTTAACATTATATTGATTTATTCTCAAGCCTTAAGGTTCAAAACCGATAGAGCCTGCTCTGCCGCATCTTTTTCTGCTTCTTGCTTGGATTTTCCCTTTCCTTTTCCAAAAAGAACATCGTCTACAAAAACTCCAACAGTAAAAGTTTTTTTATGAGCAGGTCCTTCCTCCTTTACAACTTTATATAAAGGAGAGATTTGCTTTTTTGCCTGAATAATTTCCTGAAGCAGGCTTTTGGTATCTTTTAGAGCTTTTTTAGAAGAATAAGTCTGCGCTTTTGAAAGAAGGACCCGGGTTATAAAATCTGAGACTTTTTCAATTCCCTGATCTATGAAAAGAGCACCTATAAAAGCTTCAAAACAATCGGCAAGAAGGCTGGTATTTTCTCTTCCTTTTGATTCTTCCTCTCCCCTTGAAAGCTTTAGAAGTTTGCCAAAATTTAATTCTCTTGCAACTTGGGCTAGGGCTTTTGTATTTACCAAAAGAGATCTTAAATTTGTTAGCGATCCTTCGTCAAAATTTGCATATTCGGCATATAAATATTTTGAAACCACAAAAGATACAATGCTATCTCCTAAGAACTCTAGTCTTTCATTGGAGGAGATCCTCTCTTTTGTTTCGTTAAGATAGGATCTGTGGATAAAGGCCTGTTCGAAAAGTTTTTTGTTTTTAAATTTAGGAAGATTTGTCATAAACTTTGGGCAATAATGTTTCCCAATGCCCCATTTATAAAGGAGGGGCTCGACTGCCCGCCGTATTCTTTTGCCAATTCTATTGCTTCATCAATTATAACCTTGGGCGGTTCTTTTTTTTCGATAACTAATTCAAAAATCGCAAGTCTTAAAATTGCTAAGTCTACTTTATTGATTTTGTCTATCGGAAACTCCGGAGCTGCTTTTTTTATATTATTGTCTACAGCTTCTAAATTAGCTAAGATTTTTTTTGTTTCCCTATCGATTGGTTGATTATGAAAACTTTGTTTAAAAAGATCCTCAACTATTTTTTGTCTTTTCTTGTGTCTTGGATCAAGGGGATTTTTCATTTTTTTCCTTTTCCTTCTTTTCTTTGCGAACTATTACAGCTTTCCCTTTGTAAAAGCCACAGTTTTTACAGACTACGTGAGACGGGTTTAACGTACCGCAATTTGAGCAGACTATTCCTGCTGAGATTTTAAGAGCAATACTTGCTCGTCTTTTTCCCTTTCTTTGTCTTGAATGTCTTCTCTTAGGTTCCTGCGGCATCTCCCTATTTTACCCCATTTTAGCTTTACTTGCAACAATTTATTTAGAAGCTCCATTTGCTGAGGGTGAAGAGAATAAATCAAGATATGGTTGGATTTCATGCTTTTTGTATCCCTGAGTTAAAAAGTTGCCCAACTCCTCTCTTATCAGATCAACTGCTTCTATTTTCGAATAAGGAGAATCAAGGGACTGGAGTAAATTTTCTGCAGGTTTAAGTAAAATAGCCATAGCGTGATTTAACTGAATTTTTATTCTCTCCGAATTCTTTAGTTTTTTGGCTGGAAAAACATTAATAAGACCGAATCTTACAGCCTGAGCCTTGTCTATAAAATCTGTAAGCTGTGCTTCTTTATCATTTGCGGATTTACCATGAACTCTTCTATATAAATCTCTTGCTACGGTTTTTGTTGTTTCATCTTCCAGAGATCTAGATAATAATCGAAAAGCGGCGATTTCTCTTTTTTTAACTTTTGGCTTAAGGCTGGAGTAGTATGGATGACTATGCACCAAATCACCTGCTAAAATTTCTCCGGCGTCATGAAGATAGATCATATGCGAAACTGTAGTGAAATTTACTTCATTTGGGATATGTACGAATTTTTGTTCAATATCTTCAAGAATAAGAAGCATATTTCTTACATGATCCAAATCGGATTCCTCTGTGTTGGAAGAAAGTAATCCATTTTCCCATCGCATAGTTTCAGAAAGATGTTTTTCATATTCTAGTCTTATTTCATCTGGAATCGGAGGACTATAAGTTGGAAGTCTTTCTGCGGTGCCCATAATTTTACTACAGCATATAAAACGTTAGGGGAAGTGTCAATAGTTTAGTCTGGTGTTACACGAAGTCTGGGGAGATTTGTTTGGTGTTTTGGTTTTTAATTTCTTCAATGTTTAATTACCGATACGGGATCGGCACAGATATGACGAAGCGGTACGCGTATTGACACCTTTGGTACTAGTCTGGAGATACCCGTTGAGCACTAATGCTTTTAAGTTTTTCCAGGAGCTTTGGATATTTAGATAGGTTTGGAAATATTTTTTCAGCTTCTTTTTTTACTTTTTCAATAAGGGAAAAATCAGAAAATGATGCAACTTTAAGCATTGGTACTCCATGCTGGGCTGTCCCATAAATTTCTCCCGGGCCTCTTAACCTTAGATCAAGCTCGGCAAGCTGCGCTCCCACAAATATAGACTCTAAGCTTTTTAATCTTTCAATAGTTTTAGGATTTTGTGACTCCGTAAATAATAAACAATAAGATTGCTTATCACTTCTGCCAACACGCCCTCTTAATTGATGAAGTTGAGAAAGTCCAAATCTCTCTGAGGCTTCAATTAGCATTATTGTTGCATTTGGAATATCAATGCCCACTTCAACAATCGGTGTTGCTACCAAGATATCGTTTTTTCCGCTTCTGAAATTTTCAAGAATAATATTCTTTTCTTTACTTTTTAATTTCCCATGAAGTAATTCTAGTTTTTGCTTGGAAAAAACTTCTTTTTTCAGCCGTTCAAATTCTTTTTTAGCAGCCTTAACTGTTATCATTGTTTCCGATTCTTCTATAAAAGGGCATATTATAAAAACCTGCCCACAATTTTCCATAATTTGTTTTGTGATCCATTTGTAGGCATCCTCTCTTTTCTCTTTTGGAACAAGCCATGTTTTAACTGTTTTTCGACCAACAGGCACCTCATCTAAAAACGAGAGATCTAAATCGCCATAAAGAGTTAATGCGACTGTTCTTGGAATTGGAGTTGCTGTCATTGTAAGAAGATGTGGGTTTTTCCCTTTTTGCCTTATTACTCCTCTCTGCTCTACTCCGAAACGCTGCTGTTCATCAATTACCACCAGTCCTAAGTTTTGATAATTAATTTTGTCTGATAAAACTGCATGAGTGCCGATAAGAATATCAGTATTTTGTATTGAGTATTCAGTATTGTGTATATTATTTTTTTGCTTAATACTGGATACTTTATGCTTAATACTTCCTGTTTTTAAGGCAACGGTAACGCCAAAAGGTTTGAGAAGTTGCGAAATAGTATCGAAATGCTGATTCGCTAAAATCTCGGTCGGAGCCATAAAAACTGATTGAAAACCGTTTAAATACGCAAGAAACATGGCAATACTGGCAACAACGGTTTTTCCCGACCCCACGTCTCCTTCCAAAAGTCTATTCATGGGTTTTTTAGATGCAAGATCTGTAAAAATTTCTTTTACCGACTTTTTCTGTGAATTTGTCAGTTCAAACGGAAGATTTTCCAAAAAATCTTCGATGCTCTTCATGTATTTTGATATCGAGAATGGATTTCTGACAAAATTATTTTTCCATTGACTTCTTCTAAAAAGAGCCGCAAGCTGCAAGAAAAATAGCTCGTCAAAAGCCAGTCTTGCTCTTGCTTTTTCTGCTTCCGCTAACGATTTTGGAAAATGAATTTGCTCAATTGCGGGCTTAAATCCTATTAAACCGGTCTTTTTTATAATTGAGTCTGGAATATACTCGTTCATAAATTGTATTTGTTCTTTTATGATTTTGTTTATTTGACGGCGTAACCATTTTGATGAAACTCCCCTAGTCTCATTGTAAATTGGTACTAATCTTGCAGTATGAATGGGTTCACTTTCGGAAAAGAGAACTTCGTACTGTGGAGACCGGAGTATTGCTTTATTTTTAAACCAATCTACTTTTCCTGCTAAGGAAACCATATCTCCTTTTTTAATTATTTTTGGTACGAAAGGCTGGTTAAACCAAATAATATCAATTTCTCCGGTTTCATCGGCGACCTTGGCTTTTTGAAGACTCTTCCATCTTCTCGTGTATTCATTTTTTATCTCCGTTACTTCTCCTTTTATTGTTACGATCTCTCCCGATTGAACATTTCCAATTTTTGAGACTAGCGAATAATCCTCGTATCTAAAAGGAACGTGATAAAGAAAATCGCTAATTTTTTTTATCCCTAACTTTTCCAGCCGAGATGCGTATTTTTTAAAGATAATTCCAGCCTCTTTAATCGGTGTTTCTAAGTTCATAATTTATTTTTTTATTGAAGAGCAAGGAAGGGAAGAAAAGATGTTGCAACAAGAGCAATAGTTGCGATTGCTACTATTATTTTCCAAATCCACTGGTGTTTTCTAAAAATCTCCATATATTAAAAGTCTAATGATTTAGATTATTAGACTGAATTATTATTAGCTTTTTGATTTAATCTTAACAAATTTTCTTTTTCCAACTTTTATTAACATATCATCTTTTATTTCTATTTCTTGGTTTGGGTCAGTGATCTTATTATGATCAATTTCCACACCACCCTGTTCGATTAATCTCTTCGCGTCAGATTTACTTTCAGCTAAATCAGATGCTAAAACTACTTCTGAGGCCGTAGGATTTGAAATAAATGATTTTGGTAATTCTATTAATCTTATTTCAGAAGGTTGTTCTTTTTTCTGTACGGTTTTTTCAAAATGTTCCTGTGCTTTTTTAGCTTCTTTAACTGAGTGGAGTTCTGACACTATTTCATAAGCTAACTTTCTTTTTATTTCCATTGGATTTTTTCCGGATTTAAGTTCTTCTTCAATCTTTTTAATTTTTGAAAGATCAATATCTGTTGCCAAAGTAAAGTATTGAATAATTAGATCATCGTTTATAGCCATCACTTTTGCATACATATCATTTGGAGTATCATCAAGCCAGATTGCATTATTCCACGTTTTACTCATTTTTCTTCCATCAGTTCCGGGTAAAAATTCATTTGCTAAAATGAATGATTTTTTATCGCGCCAGTTTTTTTGAAGAAGTCTTCCGGCCTGCATGTTAAAGGTTTGATCAGTTCCTCCAATCTGTATATCAGTATTCAAAAAATAACTGTCGTACCCTTGCATCGCAGGATATAGTCCTTCATGAAGACCCACATGTTGCCCGCTTTGCAATCTTTTTTTAATAAGCTCACGTGAACCAAAATCTCCAAACGAAAACTGCTGCGTAAGTTTTATCACATCCTTTAACAAAAGTTCCTTAAGCCATTCGCTGTTGTATCTTACTTTAACTTTTGAAAAATCCAGGATTTTTTCAGCTTGTTTTTTGTAAGTTTTAAAATTTTCTTCAATTTGCGAAGATGTTAGAACAGGACGCTCAGCATCTTTATCGGATGTATCTCCAATTAAAGCGGTAAAATCTCCAATCAGAAAAGTAACGTTATGCCCGAGTTTCGAAAACTTTTGAAGTTTTCTAAGCGGAACCGCATGACCTAAGTGAATTCTAGTAGCTGTTGGATCAATTCCGAAATAGATATTTAGTTTTTTTCGGCTTGATATTAATTTATCAAGCAAGTCTTTTGAGGGAATTATATTTGCCACTCCCCGAGTCAGTAATTCTTCAATCTTATCCATGATTCAAGTATACCACGACTAGTCGCTAGCAACTAGCCACTAGTAGCTAGTTTTGATATACCCCGCACCAAAACTTTACAAAATTTTTATGTGGAGGCTTGAGCTTTCTTATGGTGCGGGGTATACTTAAGAATATGGTTGATTACTCAAGAAGATCGTCTCGGAGAAAAAGATTTAGAGGTAATTATTCAAAAGTTCTTCTCTACAGCAAGCTTTCAAAATACGCATTTTACGGACTTATTGCTTTTATCATAATAATGACAGGACTTTTTCTTTGGTACGGGAGACAGCTTCCTACTCCCGGAAAGTTAATAGATGCTCCGCTGGGTGAATCTACGCGAATCTATGATAGAAAAGGAATTCTTCTTTATTCAGTATACCAAGATAAAAATCGTACATACGTAAAGCTTGGCGATATTCCTCAGCGTCTCCGTCAAGCAACGCTTTCTATCGAAGATAAAAATTTTTATAAAAATCAAGGATTTTCTATAACAGGCTATCTCAGGGCAATAAGAAATGTTCTTCTATTTAGAGGACTTTCGGGCGGATCAACCATTACCCAACAGCTCGTTAAAAATGTTCTTTTGTCTTCGGAGCGCACTTTGCCGCGCAAGATAAAAGAGTTAATGCTTGCAATTCAGGTTGATAAAAAATATTCCAAAGATCAAATTCTTGAGATGTACTTAAATGATGTATCCTATGGAGGAGCAAATATTGGCGTTGAGGCAGCTTCGGAATCATACTTTGGGAAAAAAGTTAAAGATTTGGATCTTTCGGAAAGCGCATTTTTAGCAGGTCTTCCTCAAGCACCAAGTATTTACTCGCCTTTTTCTGGAAAAAAATATTATATTACACGCACCGAGGACGTTTTGACTCAAATGGTTTCGGAAAAGTATATATCTAAAAAAGATAAAGAGAAGGCGCTTTCGGAAATAAAAAATAAAACTTTTCCTCAAAAAGATAAATCTATAAAAGCTCCGCATTTTGTTATTTATGTTAAGCAGCTTTTAGCAAAGCAGTTTGGGGAGGCCGCTGTTGAAAACAGCGGACTGCAGGTTACGACGACTCTTGACTATTCAGTTGAACAAGAAGCGGAAAAAATAATAAAAGAACAAATAGATAAGCTTAAGGGCTACAATGTGGGTAATGGCGCTTCGATTGTAGTGGATCCTGGGACTGGAGAAATTCTGGCAATGGTTGGAAGCAAAGACTACTTCGATATTAAAAATGACGGGAATTTTAATACTGCTTTGGCAAATAGACAGCCCGGATCATCCTTAAAGCCCATCATGTACGCGACTGCTTTTGAAAAGGGATATACGCCCTCAACAATGGTAGTGGATGTTAAAACAGATTTTCCAACCAATGATCCCAAACAACCAATTTACACACCTGTTAATTATGACGGAAAGTATCATGGACCAACTCAGCTTAGATTTGCTCTGGGGAATTCTATTAATCTCCCTGCTGTAAAAATGCTGGGAAGAATAGGGATAAAAGATGTTATGCAAAAAGCCTACAATATGGGAATTGAAAATTGGAAACCGACTTCCGAAAACATGGCAGATGTTGGACTCTCACTTGTCTTAGGAGGAAGGGAAACAACGCTCTTAGATGAAGTTACTGCATATTCGGTTTTTGCAAATCAGGGAGTAAGACAGGATCCGGTTGCAATTCTTAAAGTAACCGACAGCCGGGGAAATACGCTTTTTGAGCATAAAAAAAGAGACGGGCAAAGGGTTTTATCCTCCGAGGTTTCTTATTTAATATCGCACATTCTTTTAGATAACAATGCGAGAGCTCTTGCGTTTGGTCTAAATTCCTGGCTGGTTATTCCCGGAAAAACAGTTTCTGTCAAAACAGGAACTACGGATGAAAAAAGGGATAATTGGACTGTTGGATACACTTCTTCGTATGTCGTAGGCGTGTGGATTGGAAATAATGACAATAGCCCAATGAATCAAGCAATCTCATCGGGTGATACAGGAGCATCTCCTATTTGGAATAGAATTATGCGGATTGTTTTAAAAGCAAAGGGAGATGAGTCACCTAAAAAGCCGGATAATGTTATAGCTTTACAGATAGATAGCTTGGGAGGAGGACTGCCTGTTTCGGGATTTCCTGCAAGATCTGAATACTTTATTAAAGGAACAGAGCCGACGGGTCCAGCACAGATTTATCAAAAAGTTAAACTATCCAAACGCAGGTCTTTAAAATTGGCTAATCAGTCAGAGATAGATGCGGGAGACTATGATACTAAGGACTATATAGTTTTTCGCGAGGATGATCCTGTTTCAACCGATGGGAAAAATCGATGGCAGGAAGGAATAAATACATGGCTTGCCGGTCAATACCCAGGAGATGAAAAGTATCATCCGCCAACTGAGACTTCAGACTATCAACCCTCTGAATCTAGTTCCTCGCCTACTCCAACGGAAAATCAATCACCGACTGTAACTCCAGTCCTAACTCCAACTCCAACTCCGTAGTTTTTATTCTCTTAGTCCTGCTCTAAATTTCTTTTTTAAGGATTCTAGTATTTTCCCGCGGATTTTTGAAAACTTCCTCATTTGTTAAACATTAACACCCTTGGGGTGGATTAGGAGGGCACCTGTGCCACGTGAAATCTTTGTTACTCTTCGAAATCTAAAAGTTGATGTTTTATTATTTCTAGTTTTTTTCCATAGTCTTCTTGATCGAGAACAAATTTCTTGTATGAATCAGAAGACGGAAATTGATTAAGAATTATTTCCTTTGCGCAAATTCCATCTTGATCAACATTAATATACTCAAGATACGAGGACCATCTGTAGCTGTTTAAATTCTTTGTTACATAACCAACAAGCGGATTAAGGTGGATATAGCGGGAGAGGTGAATGAGCCCTTCCTCTGCTTCAACATGTAAACTTTTAAACTCCCCTTGTAGAAGCGGTCCAACTCTTTTATTTTTAGTGTTGAAATATTTTGTGTAGCTGTTGCTTAACTTGCTGACAAATTCGGTTATACCACCTTCTGTTTTCTGACGAAGTAAAAAATGGAAATGATTAGGCATAAGGCAGTAACAGACAATGTCAACTATTTTGTTGTTAGTGTTGAGAGTTTTGGTGAGTGGCGTGAAGTGGGAAAACTTTGGTTTTGGTCCGTCTATTTGATAGTAGATCATTGTTTTTAAAAGTCGACTGTAATCATAAAAGTTGTAGAAAATTGGCATTTTGGCTACGCCTCTATTAAAGATGTGGTAGCTTTCTCCGTTGACAAAAGGTACTTTTCGGGATGGCATATACTTATTAAATCAAATGTTTCCGTGGGTGTCAATGGTACCCACCCTTGGGGTGTCAATGGGAGCTCAACTCTCCTAGAGGTACTTTAGAAGAAAATCTACGGTAGCTTTATCCGCCTGATCTGAATTTTCTTTTTTATCGTGAAAACCATGCTCTCCCCCTTTCATAGTTACAAGTATTCCATTCTTAACAAGCTTTGAATATTTGACTGAATCTTTGTAAGAAACATATGTGTCAGAATCACCATGGATAAAAAGTATAGGAATCTGAACCTTCAATAGCTCTTTCCAGGGTTTTAGGTTTTTTAATTCATAGATTAATCTTTTGCCTACTTTAAATTTTTTGCTCCCAACTTCGGTAAAACCAAATTTTTCAACTCGTTTAAAAGCGGGTTCACCCCAATATTTCTTTTTCCATGGCATGGTTGGCTTACTATACTCTTTGTAATCTATTGAAGGGTTCCATAGGACCAGAACTTTTATTGTGTTTGGATTTTCGGAAATATAATAAGATG
>MFNM01000048.1:1974-6451 GCA_001782085.1 Candidatus Levybacteria bacterium RIFCSPHIGHO2_01_FULL_37_33 | reverse complement strand
CGGATCTATTCCCGGAAAAGATAACTCTTGTAAAACCCGCTTTGAGTATTTCATAAGAGGTACAGAATCTGGACCTAAATCCGGCATCTTTTTACAAAATCAGGATACCTTAGTAAATAAGGATACACAAGAACAGGCAAAAGAGGCAGACCCAAATACAGAACTTAAAAATCAAACTGTACTAAAAGATGCAACAGGAGATATTTACTGTATAACCTGCGCCCACCCCACTCCCTCCCCAACCCCAACTCCATAACTGCCCCTTTTAAATCTAGCCTTTGTAATTATTAATTCGTTAATTTTCTTGATAATGCTTTCTTTATCCATGGGTTTATATTTTAGACACCCATTCTGCCATTCCAACGGAATTAGAGTCTACTATCCCACCTTCTAATTCTTCTCCATTTTTCTTTTGTTTTCTATAAACCATTCTTTCTAAAAACCTAATTTTTCTTGTTTTTACTGATTGCCAAATTCTAAAAACAGATAGGGAGAACCCTAGAAAATAAACAAATGCAATGAGGGGTTCCGACGCACCTCTTAAAACTAATTTATCCAAAAAAGCAGATATAGATGGTCCAATAATAGAATCAAATACATAACCGGCTATTTCGGAAACAATACCCTGAAAACTATCCTTATTTATCATACCTTTTGAGCGAATCGTATCAATTTTAATATATTCTCCTTGTTTACAGTCATTCTGTAATCGAAGTGTATCAAAGCAATACCATTCTTGATGCAAATATCTTCTTTTCTTTCATCACGTTCAACTAAGTTTAAGAATGATTCTTCACCCCCAAAAAAACTAACTGGTTCATGGTGCTGTCTTCCCATATATTCAATAGCAAGTCTTTCTTCTGGTATATAAATATCAAGTTCTAAACCCTGAAGCCAATTTGGTCGTGAATGAAATACTACTTCTTTATCCTCGTATATTTGTTTTATAAGTTTAAAAAGTGTAGTTTCGGAAATCCATTTCTCACCTATCAATGGTAAACCAAACTTTTTTCTGTAATAATTAGTGGCTTCCCCGATGTAAAAATCGAAAAGTTTTTGTTTACTCTTAATTTTCTCGTATAGACTCGTTCTAAGGTTCTTTTTATCTTTTAATTCCTGCCTTTTCAATAAAGATGTAGAGCAACTGCTCCAGTCTAATGATTTAATCTTTTTATATAATTCATCTATACGAAGGGTATCTTTAATAACTTCTGGAGTTTCGGTCGACTTGAAAAAGTAATCAAACAAATCTGGATTATTACTTTTACATAAGCCTAAGGCTCTTATCCTTACGTGCCCATCCATTTCAAAACTATTTGTTATATCTTCATTTGAACAAAATTTGCAATTTCCCGTTTTTACTTCGTATGGCGTTTCTTCTTTAATTTTTTTCCAAAAAGCTGGGTAGTATTTATCTACTTCGCTCTTCAAGTATTGACAGGTAACCAACCTACTCCCACACAATAAGCATAATTTAACAGGTAAACTAAGTTGGACTCCAATAGCAAGAAGATTCGAAAATCCTAAAATGTCATGAGGGCAATTGATATACGTGTAGTTATCTATTGTCTTTATATAATTAGTGTAAAAGTATTTATAGCAACTATTGCAATAAAAGTTTCTATTAAAACGAATGCTAACGCTAGTAATGTTTTTATGAACAATAGCTGTTGAGCCTAGGGAGTTAAAATTACTGCTACCACAATGCGTACAATTAATCTTATCGTTTTTTGAAGTTTCGATATTTTCAACGCTTAATTTATTAAAATTTTTTTCATGAAGAAATTTTTGAAAATTTTCTCCCTCTTGTTTGTTGATGATTTCCTCACATAGTTTAAGTTGTATCGTATTTTCAAAATAGTCGATAAATTTATATATTTCTTCCGAGATTTTTTCCACAGAATTTGCAAATTGCTGGTATTCTTGCTTGGTTATTATTACTTCGTTCAAAATATCATTAGAATTTATTTCCCCTAATTTTTTCAAAATTATTTCTTCTTGTATTTTGATACGTTCAATATCTTTTATTGAATAACCATAATCCTTTATATTCTCGGGGTCATCTAAATTATTAATAATGTTTTTTATTAGATTTACATAAAACGTTTGCTCTATGTGAGCTTTGCATTTGAACAAATAGTAATTTTTCATTGAGTCGTTCTTAAACTTATTCTCAATCTTTGGAATTTCTTTATACAACTTGTCTAGCAGATTTAAAAAATCTTCCATATTATGTTATTTTAAAACCACGTTTTACCTTTGTAAATAACTTTAATATCTAATTTTAACGTACTTTCACCATCCCACAATTTAGCGACCTGGCATGAAATAATTTTTTTAACAAACGTTTTGTTTACATTGGAATTAATAAATACCTCTTTAAGCAATTCTTTCTCGTTATAGAATCGTAATTCAAATACGTCCCTTCTTTTGGGATATGATTTTTCTTTATAATCTTTTTTATCCATAAATTCGTTTAAGTGTCTTTATCCACCATCATCGGGATCTCTTTGTTATAAAACTTAGCCAATAATTCCACAAAAACATCTGTTTTATCGCTGTTTGCTGAAAAGTTTTTTTGCATATGAATGATAAATGTAAATACAGCTTTGATAATATTTTAATTCAGCTTGATTTTATCCACCATTTTGGATTTTCTACTTTGATAAAGTCGGAGGAATGATATTCAAAGGTAAATTCATCTAGGCTTTTTATCTCCTTGTTGTCTAGATAATCTTCAATAATTTTCTTTGCTTTATTCATTAAATCATCTTGTTTTAATTGTTTCGCAACCCAATCTAGATAGCCCACTCTAAAAGCAAAACCAGCAGCGAAATTTTTCTTCCTGACAACGAAAGACGCAATGAGATTAAGACTTCCTGAGACCAACTGAAAGCCATCCGACCATTTTATTATTTCGTAATTTGAGTACTGGGGCGCTACTAACTTTCTTATGGAGACAATATCCTCTTCTTTTAATTTATTGCTTACCAGTTTCCATCTTATTCTGCGTCTAAACTTGCCCGCTGGTCCCACTAACCCCTTTTTATATAACTCCTTAACGCTTCCGCCTTCGTCTCGGCCCTCGGCAAACCCCATCTTATCTGGACTATCCCAGAGGCGAAGAAGAATCTTCATTTGAACTAGTGGAAATTTATTGTAATCTATCATGATAGAGCTAGTATAGCATGTATTGTCAGAATTTTCAACAGCTGGTTTTTTGAACTATGGCCGAAGAGTTTTTGATCGTTATTGAGCTTGAACCAGTAAAATTAGGTTCAAAAAATATCTAAAAAGCTTCAAGGCTCAATTTTTACTAAAACATTAACAAAAAAACAGAGGTTAAAATCCGAAAAAATTGCTCCGAGGGGTAGATGCTATTCGAACCTATTTCTTCCAATCCTCTCGCTACCTATTCTCCTTAACTGCCTCTATCTGGCTGAAATACGTTCTTTCAACCACATACGTGCAAGAGTTGTGGGACCAATGCCTTTATTAAACGCTTCTTCCCGAAGGGTTTGTAAATCTTTTTCATCAAAACGAATCGTCAGTGTTCCTGTTTTATTTGCTTTATGAAAACCAACTACCGTCCCCTCATCTATATCATCCACAGCATCGTGAGTATCCCAAAAATCTGCTTCCTCCTTAAGCGTCTTAAATGGCGGCATCGGTTTTGTAACTTTTTGTTTAGTCTTCGTTATTTTCATGCTCTATCACCTCCTTGCGTTTGTTTTAATTCATAGTAAAAGTGCTGCTCTTTCCTATGAGCTGGCCGGGCAGTAACTAATCCATATGTATTCTTCTTTTCCCTTGCTCCAATAACAACCGCTAACATCTTTCCTTTCTTCGTTAGACCAATTAACACCCAACGATTATGTTTTCCTGAATAAAAACATAATCTCCTTTCACCACTTCTGCAACTTCACTAACGGTAACATTATGTCTTGCAATATGCGAAGGCCTATCTTCTTCAATAATAAGTTCGTCTATCTCAATATCCATAGAGATATTCTACAATTGTAGAGTAATACATTGTCTTACAAATGTCAAGAAACAAAGTTAAGAAAGACTTGCCAACGAGTAAATCGCCATAAATCTGGTATAAATTAAGTTGTGAACTGGGCTGTCCCCTAACTGCCTCTTTTAAATAGACCGTAGCCATAGTATAATCTGCTCTACAAAATAATCCTGCCTCATATTATGAACCTTTTGCAAGACGCGATGATTATAATAGTTAAGATCCTAATTGCAGTCGGCGATGCTACTCTTCTTGTTTTAACTTCTATTGTCCGCTTTCTTAAAAAGGTTATCGAATGGGCTTTCGATTCAGTTAAATCGATTTTAAGATTCTTTGCGCAAATTTCTAAAACCTCCTTTTATTTTTTTTCAAGCTTTAGAAAATTTAAGATTAAATTTAAAAAAGATAAAGTTTCAAAACCTAAGATAAAAAAGATTAAAAAGATAAAACCCATTAAAA
>MFNM01000048.1:0-1953 GCA_001782085.1 Candidatus Levybacteria bacterium RIFCSPHIGHO2_01_FULL_37_33 | reverse complement strand
AAACCCATTAAAATTTTTCCTTTTCCTTTTTTTGTGAAAGCTAAATATTTTCTTATAGGATCTCTATTTTCCGCAATCTTTATTTTTCTTCCCCTTTTGTTTTTAATTTTTATTCAGGATTTACCAAGTCCAAAAATCCTTGGACTTCAAAAGGAACCTCAGACCACAAAAATTTATGATAGAAACGGTGTACTGTTATACCAGATTTATGCAAGTCAAAACAGAACATTTGTTCCCTTATCATCTATTCCATACCAATTGCAGAAAGCGACTATAGCAATTGAAGATAAGGACTTTTATAACAATCCCGGTTTTAACATCGGAGCAATCGCAAGATCGGCAATTGCCAATTTATCCGGAAAACCTCTTCAGGGCGGATCAACCATCACTCAACAGCTTATTAAATCAACCTTATTAACCCCTGAGGTTAGTGTTTTAAGAAAAATAAAAGAAGTAATTCTTGCATTTTGGGCAGAACGGATTTACACAAAAGATCAGATTCTTCAAATGTACTTAAATCAGATTCCTTATGGCGGAACTTCGTGGGGAATTGAGGCAGCTGCTGATACTTATTTTGGAATACACGCAAAAGATTTAGATCTTGCACAAAGTGCTTTCTTAGCAGGACTGCCTAATGCTCCGACATTCTATTCTCCGTATGGAGAATACCCGGATCTTTGGAAGAAAAGACAAAAAGAAGTCCTCGCAAAAACGGCTGAGCAAAAATTTATTACCAAAAAGCAGGCAGAAGATGCGATGAGAGAAGAGCTAACTTTTCTGCCGATTCAAAATCCGATTCGTGCTCCGCATTTTGTGATGTATATAAAAGACTTATTGGTTAAAAAGTATGGACTGCCAATGGTTGAAAAAGGCGGACTAACTATTAAAACAACTCTGGATTTAAAAATCCAAGAAACAGCAGAAAAAATCGTAAAAGAAGAAGTAGAAAATTATAGATATCTTAATTTAACAAATGGCGCTACCTTGGTTACAAACCCGAAAAACGGAGATATTATTGCTATGGTAGGAAGCCATGATTATTCAGATCCCAATGGAGGAAATTTTAATGCAACATCAGCCTTAAGGCAGCCCGGCTCAAGTATTAAAGTGGTTACTTATAGTGCCGCCTTATCTGCCAGTTTTACTGCCGCAACACCCATAGACGATTCTCCGATTGCATTTACATCTCCCGGTGCTCCAACCTATTCGCCAGTAAATTATGACGGGAGATTTCATGGTCTTATGACACTTCGCGCAGCACTAGCAAATTCCATAAATATCCCTGCTGTTAAAACTCTGAATACAATTGGAATTCCCACAATGGTTGAGCTTGGAAAGAAAATGGGTATATCGACATGGAAGGAACCGGGGAATTATGGGCTGGCTATAACTCTTGGTGCTGCAGATGTAGAAATGACAGACATGGCAGTGGTTTATGGAGTTTTGGCAAATGGAGGAAATAGAATAAACATTAATCCGATTATAAAGGTAACTGATGCTCAAGGAAATATACTTGAGGAAAAGAAGATAGAAAAAAACAGAGTGCTTGATCCCGGAGTTGCGTTTATAATTTCAGATATCCTAGCCGATAACCTGGCAAGAACTATGGAATTTGGAACTAATTCACCCCTCTTCATACCTAATCACACGGTCTCTGTAAAAACCGGCACTTCAGATAACAAAAGAGACAATTGGACAATCGGCTATACTCCGTCATACTTAGTTGCGGTTTGGGTGGGAAATAATGATAACAGCCCTATGAGTCAAAGCTTGGCGTCGGGTATTACAGGAGCAGCGCCAATCTGGAATCGAATCATGAATAATCTTATAAGTTCACTTCCTGATGAAAAATTCTCTCAGCCTGAGGATGTAATACAGAAATCCTGCATGGGACAAAAAGAATATTTTATAAGAGGAACTGAAAGTTTCGTCAATTGTAATCCTAAAACACTG
>MFNM01000047.1 GCA_001782085.1 Candidatus Levybacteria bacterium RIFCSPHIGHO2_01_FULL_37_33 | reverse complement strand
TGGTATTTTTATTTTCCTAAGTGTGGCTGCGGGACATGGATTCGAACCATGATACTGGGATCCAAAGTCCCATGTCCTACCATTAGACGATCCCGCAGCAACACTTACGACTGTTTTATTAATCTGTTTTCAAAATTTCATCCAAAAATTTTCTCCCTTGACCAGATTTCAAAAACCTCTCTCTTCTCATTGCTTCTCCACGTGAGAAAAAATGTTCTTGATAAATCAACTTCCAAGGCAATCTTCCTTTAGTATATCTTACTCTACCTAAATTATGATCTATTAGCCGCTTGTTAATATTCTCTGCGCTTCCAATATATCTTGTTCCGTAGCGTATACTTTTCAATACGTAAATATAATACATTTGGATTCTCAGCCAGAGGCTGATGCGCCTTTGGCGCAGAACCAAAATAAACGGATCCAAAGTCCGTTGTCTCATCGCCTTTGGCGAGACCGCGCCATAGGCGCTGGCTACCATTAGACGACTCGGCAGTATGACATAATTATATCAAAGTTAATATATTTACGATAGGATATCAAGATTTGAATTTATTAAAAAAGCTTTAGCAAGGAATACCAAGCCCCGCAGCAAGGTACAATTCTGCACCTTGCTCCGCCAACATATTCCAAAACGTACGATTATTTTATTCTCCTTCCCATTTTGGTTCCAAATAAGACTATAATGTATTTATGGATGATAAAATTTTCCCAAGCTTAATCCTCCTAACATACAAAGGCAAAGTACTTCTTATGCATAAACAAGATAGCGTAATCGATGAAGGGAAACATCCATGGTGTCTTATTGGCGGAATTAAAGAAAAAAGAGAGTCTTTTGAAAACGCAATGAGTAGACGAGTAGAAAAAGAAATGGGTATAAAAATTGAAAAAGTCGAGTATGTATCAGAATTTTGTTATCATGCCAGACTAACTGATGATAATGTAAATAAGATACAAAGGGCAGAAAATCAACTGCTTGATTTTTTTACTCTTAAGGAAGTGGGAAATCTTTTTCTATCAAACACAACAGCGCAATTTATATCAAAGCACGGCGCTCTTATATAAATTCAGCACTTTTTTACGGAGTATTGAACTCACGTAGAAAAAATACCAACGATAGCTTACTCAACGAGCTGTGGATTTTTCAAGAGGTGCTGGATAAAAAGTTTGAAGTTATAAGGAATAAAAAAATGTAAGTTATAATCTCCTATCTTTTGAAGACGCGGCTTTATTTTGATAAAATGAAAATCTGTGAAGAAAATTTTTCTTATTTATTTTTTTGTAATTTGCATACTATTTTTTTTAAGTTTTAAATTTTTATTTACGAAACAAAATGCTTTTATAAACTCTCCCCTACCCAATTTTCTTACTCTTTTTAAAAACGGACAAGTTTCAACTCTTAATATTTGGCTACCCGATTTTAATAATAGAGAAAATGGAAGGATAAAAACACCCGAAGTTTCTGCTCGTTCTGCATTAATCTATGATTTAACAACAAACAAGGTTATGTTTGATAAGAATGCAAAAGAAAAACTTCCAATGGCATCACTTACGAAAATAATGACATCTGTGGTTGCCTTGGAAAATCAAAAAAAAGACGACAAATACAAAGTTACAAAAAAAGATCTAATCGGAGAGGACAGCATGGGTCTTTCGCAAGGTGAGGTATTATCTCTTAAAGAATTACTCTATGGTCTTATTCTTAATTCCGGAAATGATGCGGCAGAAACACTTGCAAATAATTTTCCAGGCGGCAGAACTAAATTTATAGAAGCAATGAACAAAAAAGCAAAAACATTGGGACTAACGGATACAAATTTTACAAACCCAACGGGGCTTGAGGGAGACGGGAAGCAGTATACAACCGCATACGATCTTCTCGTTATTACACGATATGCAATTTTAAATTTCCCATTGCTTAACGAAGTTGTTTCAACCTTTGACTACAATATTCCAAAGACTAAGACTCACAAAGTTTATATCCTTGAAAACGAAACGAATCTTTTAACAAGTTACCCTGGAGTTAAAGGTGTTAAAACAGGTTATACGCCAGAGGCAGGTTTTTGTTTAGTTACCTATCTTGATTATGGCGGACATAAAATAATTGGGATTCTTTTGGGAAGCGATAATAGAAGACAGGAGATGAAAGAGCTTTTAGATTACTCCCTACGTTTCTTAGGAGTCGAGCCACCTGTTCATGAGTAATTCTTGCAAGGATACTCCTTGTTACGCACGGAAAGGAGTATCCTTGTCAATAGCCGAGAAGGTTGAACAAACCGTTTATTTAATGTAAAATTAGGAGGGCGCCGCGGTGGTGGAATGGCAGACACGAAGGCCTTAAGAGCCTTTGTCCGCAAGGGCGTGAGAGTTCGACTCTCTCTCGCGGCACACTTCGCTAGCGCTCAGTGTAAACTAATTAATAGGTAAGTTTTACGTTGAGGAGCAAAGTGACGAAACGGGGACTAGCTCAGTTGGCTAGAGCGCGCGGTTTGGGACCGTGAGGTCGGAGGTTCGAGTCCTCTGTCCCCGACAGATTTAGTTTTTAGCCGTTGGTCTTAAATCATCAAAAACTAGAGACTAGTTGCTAGAGACTAAAAGCTAGCTCGCGGGTGTAGTTCAATGGCAGAACACAACTTTTCCAAAGTTGATACGAGGGTTCGATTCCCTTCACCCGCTCTGGTTCGACAAGCTCACCATTCGCGTGGGTTGGTGGAATCCAGCGTGAAGGGATGAGAAGTTTATCCTGAGTGAAATCGAAGGAATTCTCTTCACCCGCTCCAGACGTAACCATACGTGCGTAAACCAGAAATAACTATGGAAGATATCAATGCTATGAGTAAAGAAATACAATTAACACCAGAGCAAGAAGCAAAAAGGGAAGCTTGGCTGAAAAATCTTGCTGATTTTACCGTAATTGCTAAAGGTTACGAAGACAAAGCAAAGCAGACCTACGACTTCCTAAAGAAAGCTTTAAAACAAGTCACACCTGAAATGCCATTCAGAGGGCCAAAAGAATATGTGGATGGTAATAAAAAATATGAATTTGCATTACTCGAAGGAGATATTACCGACTGTTCATGGCGAGAAAAAATTACTGAGGATGGCCAATTAACTTTCACTCAAAAAGGGTTAGCGGGAATTGTAATTCAAAGGGATTCGACCAGACAACCAATCAAACCGTGGGATTTATAAACAAATACCATCAGAAAGTACATGCTATCAGACTCCTTGCTAACAATGGACCATTTTTAAAACCACCCTACATTAAAAAACTTCAAGGCAAGTTATATGAGCTAAGAATGTCAGGCATCGTTGCTATCAGAATCTTTTATACCATTCATAACAATGAATATTATCTACTCCATGCTTTTAAGAAAAAATCTCAAAAAACACCTACTCAGGAAATAAAAACAGCCCTTGACAGAATGAGAGAATTAGTATAGCATATATGCTATATGATTAAACCCAAGGATAGAAAACATTTAGATTTTTCAGTTTGGAAAAAAGAAGTTTTGAAAGATCCCGTATTGAAGGCAGAATATGACCGCCAGCAACCAGAATTTGCTGTTATTAATGCTATCATTGAGGCACGAAGGAATAAAGGAATTACACAAAAAGCATTGGCAAAAAAGATTGGCACCAAACAATCAGTCATCTCAAGGCTTGAATCAGGTAGAGCTAATCCATCAGTTGCCTTCTTAAAGAAGTTAGCACAAGCTTTAAATTCTCATCTAGAAATTAGGTTTAGATAATAGAAATAGCAGTATTACTTTCTGATATGCATACTTATACAGTTTTCAGTTCTAAAGCATAGACTAAATCAGGTAATAGACCGTCAGATAGGAACAATCTGATAAACTCTGGCAGTCTGGCTAAGACCTCGTCAGGAGCTCTCACTCAGCAAATCCTTCGACGCTGAGTTAAGGAAGCCAAGCTTTTTAAAAGCTTCATTTATCAAAGATATATAAAAGGTTTATCGGGAATGTTCATTTTTCTACCGCCATATTATATAATGACGTCATGGATGTTTTTTCAATCATCTTAATAGTTCTTGGATTAATTCTGTTTGAGACGGTTTCATCAATTGATAATGCCGTTATTAATGCTCAGGTTTTATCAACCATGTCCGAGAGGGCCAGGCGGTGGTTTTTACTCTGGGGGCTTTTGATTGCTGTTTTTTTACTCAGAGGCCTGTTGCCTTTTGCTATTGTTTGGATTACCAATCCATCCCTTGGCCCGGTAGGTGTAGTTACAGCTGCTTTTAGCTCTGATCCAAGAATACAGGAAGCAGTCGCAATTTCAGCCCCGATCCTGCTTATCGGAGGAGGAACATTTTTAATCTTTCTGTTTTTTCATTGGCTATTTTTAGAGCCAAAGAAATTTGGGCTTCGGGGCGAGAGGTTTATTCAATCTCTTGGGGTTTGGTTCTACGCTATTGTTTCCATAATCTTGGCGGCAATTGTTTGGTTTGCTCTTGCAGTAAATCCGTTCATGGCTTTTGGAGCAGTAGTTGGTTCAACTGCCTTTTTTATTACTCATGGCTTTAAGGAGAATGCGCAACAAGCTGAAAGGAGTCTTCTTACAAAAAGTCAAGCCCGATCGGATTTAAGTAAGATTCTGTATTTGGAGGTAATTGATGCCACTTTTTCAATTGACGGAGTGGTGGGTGCTTTTGCCTTTACCTTATTTGTACCACTGATCTTACTGGGAAATGGCATCGGAGCCTTTGTAGTCAGAGAGATAACTATTCACAGCATTGAAAAGATTCAAAAGTATGTTTATCTAAAAAATGGAGCGATGTATTCAATTCTCTTTTTGGGAGTGATTATGATTTTAAATAGTTTTGGTTTTCATATTCCCGAATGGCTTACGCCAGTTATCACAGCCATAGTTGTTGGCTACTTCTTTATAAAATCCCGCTCAGAATTGAGGAATTATGCACTTTGACCTTGTATCATTGATTCAGACAGTAGGATATTTGGGAGTTTTTGCCATAGTTTTTTTAGAATCCGGTCTTTTGGTCGGTTTTTTCTTTCCCGGGGATAGCCTTCTTTTTACAGCAGGATTTTTAGCTTCTCAAGGATTTTTTGACATTAAAATCTTAATTGCCGGTTGCTTTATAGCAGCTGTTGCAGGAGATAGCATTGGATACTATATAGGAGCTAAACTTGGTCCCAAGCTCTTTAAAAAAGATAATTCAATAATCTTTCACAAAAAACACTTGGAAAGAGCTCAAAGATTTTATGACAAACACGGAGGTAAAACTATTATTTTGGCAAGATTCATTCCGGTCATTCGCGCCTTTGCCCCGGTTGTTGCAGGGGCCGGGAAAATGAATTACAAAAAATTTCTAACTTTTAATTTGTTTGGCGGAGTGCTTTGGGCAATTGGGGTTACTTTGGCAGGATATTATCTAGGAAGCCTGATTCCGGATGTTGATAAATACCTTCTGCCAATTGTTGGGCTTATCGTTATCGCCTCCATATTGCCTGTTCTTCATCACGGCTTAGTTGATGCGGAAATAAGAGCAAGTATTATCAGAAAGTTAAAAAGAAAGTAGATTGAAGCTAGTAAGCTCGTTTGGGCAACAGCAGTTGCAAAAAAGGGAGCCTCTGTTATACTAATCATTAGTCTAATATCATGAACATCACTAAATTTTTTTCCTGGGCATTTTTAGGTATAGCCTTGGTCACTTTTATCTTCTTCTCAAACATTATTTTCCTGATTACCGATTGGTGGTGGTACCAGGAGGTTGGGTTTACCGAGATCTTTATCAAATCGCTCAGCGCAAAAATCATTGTTGGAGCGGGAGCAGGACTATTTGCGGCAGTCTTTCTTCTGACGAACCTATTTCTTGCCGTCCGTTCGAAAATACCCTGGATGGCAGTCATCCCCGAAGCTCTTATCGGAAAACCTGTAACTCTGAATAATCGGATAATCGGGAAGCTTGGCATTGTTTTAAGCAGTGTAATTGCTCTTTTTATCGGTCTTATCGCCTCAAGCAGTTGGCATGACGTCTTAAAGTTTCTTTCAGCTACGCCGTTTGGTCAAAGAGATCCGATATTTGGCCAAGACGTATCTTTTTATGTATTTTCCCTGCCCGTGTACTCTTTGGGGTTTGGCCTTATAAAAACCGTTATTCTTATATCGCTTATCGGTTGCGGCGCAATCTACATTCTGCGGGGCAGCCTCAATCTGTCAAGCATCTTGGGTAAATTTGACCTCTCCAAATTGACCCCGATTAAATCGGGGTTGACCGGAAAACCTGGAAGCCCGCTTTTGAAAGCCGCGAAAAATCTGGGTACTGATCAGAAAGCCAGGCTACATATTGGAATTCTACTATCTCTCTTTCTTACAACAATTGCCGCCGGTGCGTATCTTTCCCTCTATAGTTTACTTACCAGCCAGAGCGGTCCGGTATTTGGTGCAGCCTTCACCGATGCCAATGTCATGGTACCAATCCTTCAAGTATCTGTTTTTGTTTATGGTTTGGCTGCTATTTTAGCGCTATTTTACGGGATTTCAGGAAAAATAACTCCTCTTTTCGGAGCAATTTTTTTGACTGTAATAGTCGGGCTTACGTCTTCAATTATTCCCTCGGTCTTTCAAAAACTGATCGTTGCGCCTAATGAATTAGTCAAAGAAACACCATTTATTAAAAATAACATCGAGGCTACCCGCAAAGCATACGGATTGGATAAAATTGAAGAGCGCAACATTTCAGCCGATAAACCCATTACCGCAGAAGATATTGCAAGCAACAATCTCACAATTAAGAATGTGAGGCTCTGGGAGAGAGAACCGCTGCTCTCCACTTTTTCCCAAATCCAGG
>MFNM01000046.1 GCA_001782085.1 Candidatus Levybacteria bacterium RIFCSPHIGHO2_01_FULL_37_33 | reverse complement strand
AGAAGATAGATAAAGTAGCATATATTAGATTTTCGAGCGTTTTTAGAAGATTTGTAGACGTTGAGGATTTTGAGAAAGAATTAAAAAAGTTAATAAAATGATTCTGCAAAGCAAAAATAAATTATGAAACAATTAAAAACAGAAATCATAGCACTTTGCGATTACGCTAGTATATCAAGAGAAGGTAAGTTAAGCATAAATGGAATTTTTGACGAATTAAGAGTTCAGAATTTTCCCGGTGGTATAGCTCGCGCATTTTTTGTAGCAACTGTTAGCGGTACGCCATCAACCCCCTATAAATTAACTTTAAAAATTGAACCATCTGGGGGTTTTGCAGGCGAGCAAAGTAGTTTTAATCTTGATACTTCCACCGGCCCTAATGGTAAAAACAATTTGATAGTAAAACTTGCAGGTCTTGGATTTAAAGAAGAAGGAGAATATAAATTCATTTTAAGTGACGGAAAACAAGAGGTCGGATCAACTTTACTAAAAGTTTTTGATCAAAAAAAATATAGTCTTAACGATATAAGATTACCAAATTAATAGAGAAAACTATGAAACTTGACGGAATAAGAGAAAAAGTATTTTTGGACAGGTATGCCTTAAAAGGCGAAAAAGGAGAGCTCTTGGAAAATACACCTGAGCAGATGTGGAAAAGAGTAGCAAGGGGTATTGCCGGGAATGAGAAGAAAAACAAAAGACCCCTCTGGGAGAAAAAATTCTACAACGTAATGGAGGATTTTAAGTTTGTTCCCGGTGGCCGAATCCTCTCCGGAGCCGGAACAGATTATGAGGTAACATATTTTAATTGCTTTGTTGTTCCATCCCCAAAAGACTCCCGTGAAGGAATTTTGGAATCCTTAAAACAGCTTGTTGAGATTCAATCAAGATCAGGAGGAGTCGGTCTTAATCTTTCTTCTCTTCGGCCAAAAGGAGCAAGAGTTAAAAAAGTAAATGGAATCTCATCCGGCCCTGTAACTTGGGCGGGCCTTTTTTCTTATGCGACCCACGATGTTGTTCAGCAGGGTGGAACAAGGCGCGGGGCGACCATGCTTATGCTTTGGGACTGGCACCCTGATGTTGAGGAATTTATAACTGTAAAACAAGACCTCTCCAAAATAAACGGAGCGAATCTTTCTGTTTGTATCTCTGATAGCTTTATGGAGGCAGTTAAAAAAGATGAAGATTGGGATCTGGTTTATCCGGATTTGGATGATCCAAAATACGATGCAAAATGGAACGGAGAAATAGATGATTGGAAAAAACAGGGGGGTAAAGTAAAAGTACATAAAACTCTAAAAGCGCGGGAACTCTGGAATCTAATCTGCGAAGCAGCCTGGAGAAGTGCAGAGCCTGGTCTTCATTTTCTTCAAAGGTCAAATAAAAGAAGTAACACCTGGTATTTTGAAAAATTAATCGCAACAAACCCTTGCGGAGAACAGCCTTTAGGCGGTTGGGCTGTTTGTAATCTGGGAGCAATGAACTTGGCGGTTTATGTAAAAAATGAAAAGTTTGATTACGAGAGTTTTTCGGAAGATGTAAGAGTTGCAATAAGATTTTTGGACAATGTTATAGATAAGACTTATTACTTCTTTAAACAAAACGAAAAAGTAGCTAAAGACATCAGAAGAACCGGTCTTGGGATAATGGGTCTTGGAGATGCACTTATTAAAATGAAAATTCGATACGGGGCCGAAGAGTCACTTCCGATTATTGACAAAATTTTTGAGACCTTGCGAAACAGCGCATACGAAGCATCAACGGATATTGCAAAAGAAAAAGGAGCATTTCCAAAATTTAACAAGGCAAAGTATCTGCAAGGTTACCATATTAAAGAGTTGACACCAGAAATTCAAAAAAAGATTGCAAAAAATGGAATAAGAAATGCGGTTCTTTTAACTATTGCTCCAACCGGAACAACGTCTCTTCTGTCTGGCGTTACTTCGGGAGTTGAGCCGGTTTATGAATTCACTTTTATTCGGCGTGACAGAACCGGAGAGCACCAAATGCATCATCCGCTTTTTGAGCAGTGGAAAAAAGAAAACCCTTCGGCAGGCTCAGGGCAAGTCCCGGAAAGGCCGGATTATTTTGTATCAGCAAACGATTTGACTCCTCTTGAGCATGCACAAGTTCAGGCAGTTGCTCAAAAATATATAGATGCATCGATTTCAAAAACAGTTAACGCACCAAATTCTCACACGGTTGAGGATGTAAAAACATTGTATATGGCAGCTTACGACTTAGGACTTAAGGGAGTAACTTACATGAGAGACGGATCAAGAGAAGGAGTTCTCTCAAGGATTGAAGATAAAAAAGAAAAACCCTTCGACTCCGCTCAGGGAAAGCCGGTTGTTCCAAGACCCATGCAGCTTGAGGGAGTAACTTATCAGATCCAAACGCCTGTTGGAAAAACATACATAACCATTAATCACAACGAAAATAAAGAACCGTTTGAGGTGTTTATAACGATTGGAAAGTCAGGATCTGATGTTGCGGCAATGGCAGATGCTTTAGGCAGAACAATTTCTTTAAACCTCCGCCTTTTGGGCGGACTTTCTCCAAGAGAAAAGATAAGACAGGTTGTTGCACAGCTTGCGGGAATAGGAGGAGCAAGAAGTGTTGGATTTGGAAAAGATAAGGTAAGATCTTTACCGGACGGTGTTGCAAAAATACTTGCAATGCATTTTGGCTTTGCAGTAAATGGTCAAGTAGAAGACAAAAATACCGAAGTAAATGGACACATCCAGCCCCAAGTATTTACAAATGGTAATGGATCTTTTAATAAAAAAACAGAAATTAAAATGGAAAACGAAGAAACTTCCGAAGTTGTTGAAATGCAGCAGCTGGCATTAGTAGGAAAGGGAAGCGGAGTAATGGCAGAAGATAGCAGTTTGCATGAGATGGGCGGAACAAGTCTTTATGATCTTTGCCCTGAATGCGGCGGCGGAAGCCTGGCGTATGAGGAAGGCTGCAGAAAGTGCTACAGTTGTGGATACTCGGAATGCTAAATTAGCTATTAGCGATTAGCAATTAGTTACTCAGAATTAATTAGATTCCTGAATCTGCGAAATTTTTCATTTTTAACTTTTAATTTTTAATTTAATATCATGCCAATCTATACAAAAACAGGAGATAAAGGACAGACAGGACTTTTTTCTGGAAAAAGAGTTTCAAAAGCAAGTTTTAGAATGGAGGCAATCGGTACAGTGGATGAGTTAAACAGTATAATAGGCCTCGTGATCTCGCAAATTCCAAACCCAAAATCACAAATTACAAATGAGTTGATTGAAATTCAAAAAGACCTATTTGTGATTGGAAGTGCTTTGGCAAATCCCCGCCAAGCATTGAATCTTTCAAAAAGAGTAAAAGAATTTGAAAAAACAATTGATAAAATGGCCAAAGAATTGCCTCCGCTTTTTAATTTTATTCTTCCAGGAGGCGGAAAAGCGGGCTCAATGCTTCATTTAGCCCGAACAGTCTGCCGGCGAACGGAAAGAAGAATAGTTGAGTTATCTAAGAAAGAAAAAGTTCAAAGTGACCTCATCGTTTATATAAATAGACTTTCCGATCTTTTTTTAACAATGTCAAGATATATAAATCATTTAGAAAAAAAAGAAGAAATTATCTGGAAAACCTAGAGAGGAATTTTTATGAGACTAGAAGCATATACAGTAGGTTTTGATCCACGAAATTATCACGCGCCAATACCCGATAATTATTCGCAAGAAGAGATTCTTGAAAGAAGAAAAGCAAATATTCGCGAAAATATAATCAGATATCTGGGTGAATACAGATTGGGAGTAAAATATGATGAGTTTCATTATAATTTTGAGCAAGATGCTGAAAGTGGTGACTTTTTTCTTTCATCTCCCCACGCAGATCCAGGACCCATATTGAATATCTATAGGAAGGCAATTAGTTACAAAGAAGAAAGAGGACTTCCGATAGATAGAGAAGTAGCAGAATGTTTAGGGTTCCAAAAACTGCAAGAAGGACTTGCAGATGCTCAAGAAGGAACATTAATTTTATGGGTTAGTCCTCCTGGACCAAAGGCTGATGGATATGGGGATCATAGCTTTACATTTATTGGACAAGTTGTGAAAGACCCTGAGGGGGAAAAGCGTTTAAGAATAATTCCCTATAGAAATGTTTTATCTTTGGAGGAACATAAAGAGTATCTAAAATATTTCAATAAAGATGCTCAATTTTTTAATAAAGATACGCATTTCTTGGCAAATCCAGTTATTATCGAGCAATCAGAAGCTATTCAAACACCAGACGACATAATAAGTTTTATCGGAGAGACCGAAAGGTTCAATATTGAATGGCGTAATAAGCTTACCCCTTTAATAATGCCTTTGATAGGGGGATTTATACAGCTTGTTAGAGAAAAGGCATCAAATGGGGAGTTGAATCGCACAAGAAATGCAATCGAAAACTACGTGATAAGCATAAGGCCTCATCTTCTTAATCAAGAAACAACAGAAAGGAACAATATTAATATTGAGCAAACAGATGTTATATTTGATAAATTCGGAAGAGAGGCTCCTCCAATTGCATACGGAAGTTGCGGTTCAAGCGCAACTACTCTTATGGAGTTTCACGAAAATTCGGAGAAAAACTGGGAATATAGTCACGGGGATTGTGTTGTTTGCGGAGAAAAAAATACGATGGTTGGTCCGTGTAAAATCTGCAAGTCCTGTGAAAAAACATTCGACAAACAGGATTCTCTTCAGTTAAAGTCCGCTTAGTTAAGAAACTGTTAGACAAATCCAGCACCATTTTTTGGTGCGGGATAAATATAATGACACGCTTTATGTTTCGTGGTATCATAAATTAAATATGGATCAAACTCAAGATCAAACAGACCAACCAACAGTTGTTCCCAATAATCAGGATGTGGTTCCACCGGTTCCCCCACCTGTTGGAGGGCTTGCTAAAGAAGTAGAACCTTTCTCGCAGGGTTTGATAAGTCCATCCGAGAAAGGACCGGAAATTTCTGCCGAACTTAGGGAAATAGGAGTAGAAGAAGTTTCGCAAACTCCGCAGCTGACTCAAGAACATACGCAAGCAGGTATAAAAGTTTCCCAAAGTCCGGTTGAACCAGTAACAACCATAGCACCGGTGGGTTTTAAATCACCGCTTACCCAAACAGAAATGGTTGCAGCTAAAAAAAACAGGATCACAGATGCGATTGCCTGGCTTGCAGGCACAATACTAAGACAAATTAAAAGATCAAGATTTAATCAGAAGCAATCTTTGCCAAAACCGATATGACACTGGAAACATTTTCGTCTGCAAATATAATAAATTTTTTTGCAATTTTTTTGCTGGGAATTTTTTTGGCAGTTGTTATCGTTTTTTTGTTATTTCTCTTAGGATATGGACTGCTTCTTTGGTATAGAAACAGAAACAGGGAAAAAGAATCTCTGGATTCAACTCTTCTTCAGGTTTCAATGCCACGGGATAATGAAATTAAAATAGATGCGGCCGAACAAATGTTTGCAAGCTTTGCATCCCTTCGAAAGGGAGGAAGACTTCCCTTTTTAGCTTCTCAACCTCATATTTCTTTTGAAATTGTTGGGATGCCTGAGGATATCCGTTTTTATGTTAATACTCCAAATAAGTTGCGGGATTTCGTAGAAAAACAAATAAACGGCGCATATCCTGAGGCAGAAATAAAAGAGGTGGATCAGTCTAACTTTGCAAGAGAAGGATATTCGGTAGGAAATGAGTATAATATTTTTCCGAAAGAGGGAAAGGTAGCTTTTGCAAGTCTTAAGCTTAAGTCTTCAAATTACATGCCCATAAAAGTATTCAAGGACCTTCCAACAGATCCACTCTCATCCGTTACGTCGGTCTTGGCAAAAATGGCTCTCGGCGAAGGAGCTGCCATTCAAATAATGCTTAGTCCTGCCGATTCCAAATGGAAAAAATTGGGGCGTACTTATATTTCAAAAACGAAAAAAGCGGAATCAAATCCAGAAACGGCAAAATACTCAGCAGATCCTAAGGAGCTTGAGGGAATAGAAAATAAAATCGGTAAACCGGGCTTTGATGTGGTTATCCGGGCCGTTGTTTCATCAAAAACAATGGAAGCAGCCCAGGCGCATCTTAACAATATTGTGAACAGCTTTAGTCAATTTGACGGATTAAATTCTTTCACAAAAAATTCTCATAGATTTAAGGGGCTTTTTATGCATGACTTTATTTATAGATA
>MFNM01000045.1 GCA_001782085.1 Candidatus Levybacteria bacterium RIFCSPHIGHO2_01_FULL_37_33 | reverse complement strand
AGAAGAAAAACCTTGTTCAAGAGCTTGTTTTTCTGCCTGTTTTCGCAAGTCTATGCTCATCGGAATCTGAAGCGTTGTTCTATTCATAATAATATCATTATAATATTTCTATAAGCATATTGCAAGTAATAGTTTTTTTATAATCTATTGTTACGAAAAAGGTTCTCTGTTAGAATTACCTCATGAACAAATTCTACATAACCAATGCTATTCCTTATGTAAATGCAAAACCTCATATTGGCCACGCAATGGAATTTGTACAGTCCGATGCGATTGCGAGATTTCATAAGCAAATCGGAGATGACGTTCTTCTTCTTTGCGGAGCCGATGAAAATGCAATAAAAAATGTCCAAGCCGCAGAACAGGAAAAAATCACGATTCGGCAGCTCGTTGATAAAAATAGCAAGTTGTTTGAAGATTTGGCAAGAAAATTAAATGTTAAGTTTGATGTTTTCCAAAGAGGAAGTGATGCAAAACATCATTCTTCTTCACAAAAGTTATGGGGGCTATGTAATAAAAACGGAGATATTTACAAAAAACAATATGCAGGACTTTATTGTGTAGGGTGTGAGCTTTTTTACGAAAGGGCTGAATTGAACGAAAATGGAGAATGTTTTGAGCATCCAGGAAAAAAGCTTGAGAAGATTAGCGAAGAGAATTATTTTTTCAAACTTTCAAAATATCAAAAAGAAATTGAGGAAATTTTAAAATCAAACAAAATAAAGATCGTTCCGGAAAATAGAAAGAATGAGGCCCTTTCCTTTGTTAAAGAAGGCCTTAAAGATATAAGTATTTCAAGATCAAACATTAGAGCAAAAAATTGGGGTGTAAGTGTTCCAAACGATCCTGATCAAAAAATGTATGTTTGGTTTGACGCACTAAATATTTATAGGAGCGGAGCACTAGATTGGTGGCCGGCAGATTTGCATGTAATCGGTAAAGGAATACTTAGGTTTCATGCGATTTATTGGCCTGCTTTCCTTTTATCTGCAGGACTTTCCCTTCCAAAAAGTATTTTTGTCCATGAATATATAACTGTAAACGGACAAAAAATATCAAAAACTTTAGGAAACGTAATCGATCCGATAGAACTTATCAATAAATATGGCTCAGACCCCTTGCGTTATTATTTATTGCGGTCTATTTCTCCATTTGCCGATGGTGATTTTTCAAAAGAGAAATTTGAAGAGATTTATAATGCCGATTTGGCAAATGGCCTTGGAAATCTTATTTCCCGAGTTACCAAGCTTTGCGAAAACTCAAATTATGTTCAAATGGGATCGCAGAGTAGGGTTTCGGGTCATTTAATCTCAATTGAGGATTATTCCGATGCGATTTCTCAATTTCGTTTTAACGACGCACTTTCCTTTATCTGGAAAAAAATCGCAGCACTTGATAAATTTATTAACGATGAAAAACCGTGGGATCTTTTAAAAGCAGCTGATAAAAGACTAAGATCTGTTTTAGCCCATTCGGTTGATCAAATTCAGGAAATAGCCGCGCTTCTTGAACCCTTTTTGCCGGAAACTGCGCAAAAAATCGAAGACCAATTCAAAGGACCGAAAATAGTATCCCAAAAACCATTGTTTCCGAGACTATAATGTTTTTCACTTTTGAATTTAACTTTTGAATTTTGAATTTTGACTTATGATTGATGTCCATTGCCATTTAAATTTTCACGCTTTTGAGAAAGACTATGATGATGTAATTAAAAGAGCTTTCCAGAAGGGCGTTGCAAAAATAATAAATGTAGGAACCAAAATCGACTCAAGTCAAAAAGCAGTTGAACTTTCGGAAAAATATGATTCGCCATCTGGCGAACTTTATGCAATTGTCGGAGTCCATCCCCACCACGCGGATAAACTTGAAAACAATTGGATTGAGGAACTGGAAAAAATGGCGAGAGAACCAAAGGTCGTTGCAATCGGAGAAACAGGAATCGACTATTTTAGATATAAAAGCAATGAGATTGTTGATCCGAAACTTCAAAAAAATGTTTTTATTAAACAAATTGAGCTGTCAATTAAATTAAACTTGCCTCTTCAAATCCACAATCGCCACGCTGGAAAAGATATTATAGAAATTCTCTCATCTTATAAATCTAGACTAATGAACCCGCCCGGAATGTTCCACTGCATGTCCGGAGATATTGATTTTCTAAAAAAAGTCTTGGACTTAGGCTTCTATATAGGTTTTGATGGCAATATTACATACGATGGCCTTGCTCCTGGAGAAGACACATCTTTAGTTGATTTAGTGAGAGCTACTCCAATTGATAGAATTTTAGCCGAAACCGATAGTCCCTTCTTAACGCCTGTTCCCCATCGGGGTAGAAGAAACGAGCCTTCTTATGTTATAATTGTTGGGCAGTTTTTGGCTAAGATAAAGAGTGTTTCCGATGAGAAAATAGCTCAGCAGACAACGGAAAACGCTCATAATCTTTTTAACATATGACAAATTTTTTCAGTAAAGTTTTTACGAGATATCCGATAAAAACAAGAAGATTTTTAGAAATTTTGCCGGGGTTTTTTTCCTGGACATTAATTTTGTTTCCTCTATGGGGCTCGCTGGCTATTCCGTATTTTGTTGCTTACTTTATTTTATTTTTTGATGTCTATTGGCTCTATAAATCTTTTTCTGTTGCAACAACCGCATTTATTGCCTCGAGTAGAATAAAAGAAGCAGAAAACAAAAACTGGCTGGAAAAATCATCTAAGCTTCCGGATTTTGATAAGGTAAATCATATTATAATTATTCCCAACTATAAAGAAAGCGTAGAAAAACTCCGAACAACAATAAATGCAATTGCACAACAAACCTTTCCAACAAAAAGAATATTCGTGATTCTTGCTATGGAAAAAAGAGAGCAAGATGCAAGACGGAAAGCAAATATACTCATTCAAGAATTTAATGAAACTTTTGGCCAAATTTTTGCAACATATCATCCGGATATGGAAGGCGAAGTTAAAGGTAAATCTTCAAACGAAGCATATGCCGGACGGCAGGCTTATAGACAATTGATAAAAGGGGGGCTGGTTGATATTGATTTTGCTACCATCTCTTCTGTTGATGCCGATTCGATTTTTGATAAACAATACTTTTCTTATTTAACACACAGTTTTTTGACCGATGAAAAGCGTTATAACAAATTCTGGCAATCGGCAAATGTAAACTACAATAATTTCTGGAAAATTCCGGCTCCAACACGCATTATTGCCTTTTTTGGGAGCGTCTGGAGAATAGCAGTCCTTGTTCAGCACGATAAATTAATTGCTAACTCTACCTATTCCCTATCTTTTAAGCTTTTGAAAAGAATAAACTATTGGGATGTGGATGTAATTCCCGAAGACTACAGAATTTTCTTTAAGACTTTTTATATGCTAAAAGGAGAGGCGTGGGTTGAGCCCATATTTTTAAAGACATCGATGGATGCACCTCTTTCCCAAGGATATTTTAAGAGTCTTAAAAATAAATATGATCAGGAAAGAAGATGGTCATGGGGAGTATCGGATGATCCCTTATTTATTAAATGGTGGTTTACAGTTCCCAATGTACCCTTTATTAGGAAAACAATCATGCTTTATAATGTTTTGATCGATCATTTCCTTTGGCCTGTAAACTGGTTCATACTAACAATTGCCGCAAATATAATTCCGTTTATAAACCCGGTGTTTTCGCGAACTACCTTGGGATATAGACTTCCTGGAATAGCAGGAGCGATATTAACTTCTTGTCTTTTCGCTCTTTTAATGCTTATAATTATTGACTTTAGGGCCCGGCCAAGACACCATTCTTTAAGTAAAACTCGCGAATTTCTTTTTCCGCTTGAATTCATACTCCTTCCAATCGTAGGCTTTTTCTTTTCAACCTTACCCGCTCTTATTTCTCATACTCAACTTATGTTTGGAAAAAGGTTAGAATATAAAGTGACAGAGAAAATATGAAATTTTTAGCAAAGGTGGAAAAGAATAGAAGCTTTTGGTTTTTATTGGTGTCATCCTTTATCTTTTTTCTGCTTCGCTTCCCCTCTCTTTTTGAACCAAATTGGTATGGAGATGAAGGAATATACCAAGTTCTAGGAATGGCTATTAGAAATGGTCGGCTTTTATATATGGACATTTGGGACAACAAACCTCCCCTTCTTTATATGCTTTATTCCCTTTTTAATTCAGACCAATTTACCCTGCGTCTTGTATCCTTAGTTTTTGGGGTACTTTCATTAATTGCTTTTTTCGCACTCTCAAGAAAACTTTTTGAGGAAAAGGAGGGAAACAAAATTGCAATTTTCTCAACAATAATTTTTGGACTTCTTTTTGCCTTGCCTATTGTTGAAGGGAATATTGCAAACTCGGAAAATTTTATGCTTCTTCCTATTATCTTATCGGGTTTTCTAATCTTTACTGCAAAAGAAAGATTGAAGAAAAATATTTTGATACTTTCCGGTTTCCTTCTGGGAATTGCATTTTTATTTAAAATCGTTGGTATTTTTGACTTTGCGGCCTTTTTTGTATTTCTTTTTATTTTAAATTTACCCAAAAAAATTCAGAGCTTTAAAAAAATTGTCTATGATCAGCTTTATTTTTTACTGCCGTTCATATTGGGATTTCTTTTTCCCATAGTCATTGCTGCATTATTTTTTCTTCTTCATGGATTTTCTGTTTTTAAATATTTTTTACAGGCGACATTTGTCCAAAATGTGGGTTATGTCGGCTATGGAAATAAATTTATAGTTCCCCAAGGGCTCCTTATTTCAAAATTATTGCTTCTCTGTCTATTCCTGCTATTTCTTCTTGTAAAAAGAAATGTTTTTTCAAGAGCAACTCTTTTTATATTAATTTGGTTTGCTTTTTCTCTTTTCAACGCCTTTTTTTCGGGGCGTCCTTATACTCATTACGTTTTAGTTCTCATTCCAAGCTTTTCTCTTTTAATAGGGCTATTGTTTTGGGATAAGAAATATCGATTTCCGCTTATTCTGATCTTTATAGTTTCGTTTTACCTAATACTCAAGAACTTTTCGTTTTATGGTAAAACTTTTTTCTATTATCAAAATTTCTTTTCCTTTATGTCGGGTAGAGAAACAGTAGCGCAGTATCGGGGTTTTTTCGATAAAAAAACTCCCGTGGATTATGAACTTGCTCAATTCATAAAAACTAAAACCACAAAAAATGAAAGTATATTTATATGGGGAAATAACGCTCAGGTTTATGCACTGTCTGGTAAGCTTCCTCCCGGCCGATATGCGGTTGCATATCATATAACCGGGTACAAAGACGGCATAGATAATACAAATGAAGCTTTCTTAAAACAGAAGCCTAAATTTGTTATCATAATGCCCGGTCAAGCTCCCATTCCCTTCGCATTATATAACTACGGCAAAGGCGTCAAAATAGACAACGTTCTTATTTATGAACGGATTTTTTAATGAAGTTAAGAAAGATAAGGTAATATCCGGAGGATTTCTTTTAACTTTTATTACAGTTTTCTTGGCCTTTGTTTATATTTTAATTAGCTTTGGATCCTTTCCTCCTTATATACCTCTTTTTAATCAATTACCTTGGGGAGACCAAAGACTGGGAGCATCAATTATGATTTTTATTCCATTAGGAATTGCAATTTTTATTGTGATTACTAATATATTCATCTGTTATTTTATCTATAAAAAATCACAAATAATCTCACGTATGCTCGCCGTGGCGAGTGTCCTTATGGCTTTTTTATCTTTTCTTTTTATCCTAAGGACGATTAACCTAATTACATAAATGTACGAAATAATTTTTTTGCCTTTTTTAGTTTCTTTTATTATAGTTACTGCCGCAACTCCCTTATTTCTTATTTTTATTAAAAAGTTAGGAATTATCGATGATCCGAAAAAACATAAACATCCGGCAATTCTTCATAAAAAACCAGTACCAAGAGGAGGAGGGATTCCACTTTTTATTGGTGTTGTGATAGCGGGTGCCATTTTTCTTTGGCCACCGAATGAAATCACAATTGCGGTTTTTTTTGCTGGATTTATCGCACTAGTAGTTGGTCTTCTTGACGATAAATTTGATATATCTCCCTATATAAGATTTGCCACTAATATTTTATCCGCTTTAATAGTGGTGTCGGCAGGCATTACCGTTTCTTTTATTACAAACCCATTTGGAGGAATCCTTTTTTTAAATCAAATCGAATTTCTTCCACAACTTATTTCAATTGTCTGGATCGTCTGGGTAATGAACATGTTAAATTGGAGTAAGGGAGTGGATGGGCAAATGCCCGGAATTGTCGCAATATCGGCTATTGTTATTGGAATGTTGAGTCTTAGATTTCCGATAATTGATGAACCCAGCCTTATAAGCGCTAAGCTTTCATTTATGATAGCCGGAGCATCTTTAGGATTTTTGATATTCAATTTCTATCCTGCAAAAATCTTCCCCGGCTATAGCTCAACAGCAATTTACCTTCTTTTAGCTACAGTTTCTATTCTATCGTCTGCAAAACTGGCAACGGCAATTTTAGTTATGGGAGTTCCGATGATGGATGGAATATTTACAGTTGCAAGACGTCTACTAACTGGCCGGTCAATTTTTTGGCATGATAAAAAACACCTGCATCACCTTCTTTTATCACTTGGTTTTTCCCAAAGAGCAATTGCGTTGTTTTATTGGCTCTTTTCTGCTATATTGGGCTCGCTTGCTTTGGTTCTTACAAGCAAGGGCAAACTGTTTGCAATAATAATGCTTATAATAATTGTTGGCGGAGGAATAATGTTTTTGCATTTCCTTACAAGGAAAAATGAAACTAGCATTTAACATATTAAGACTTTTGCGGCCGAGGCAGTGGATAAAAAATTTGGCAATATTTGCCGCGATAACTTTTTCCGGAGAACTTTTTAACTTACACGTATTGGATAAAGTATTAATCGGTTTTATTGTTCTTTCGGGTTTGTCTTCTGCAACTTATATAATAAACGATATTTTCGATATAAAAAGCGATAGGCTTCATCCATTCAAGAAATTTAGGCCCTTGGCTCATAATGATGTTCCTATTAATTTAGCTATTATTCTTGCTATAGCTCTTGTTGTAGTATCCCTTTATATAGGCCTAAGATACGTTACCTTAACTTTTTTTATAGTTACTTTAATTTACCTATTGCTTCAATTTCTCTACTCATTTTTTTTAAAATCTGTTGCCGTTGCAGACATCCTCGTAATAGCGGCCGGATATATATTAAGAGTATACGCAGGTGAATTTGCCTCAGGATTCCATATTTCCGTTTGGCTTTTATTAACGGCAATTTCTCTTTCTCTGTTCTTGGCGGTTGGAAAAAGAAAATCCGAGCTCACTTTGGTTTCCCAAATAAAAGATGTCAATATTGCAAGTATTCGAAAATCTCTTTCTCATTATTCGGAAAGGCTGCTTGATATCTATGCAACAATGTTTGTAACATCAACATTTGTTTTTTATTCACTTTTTACGTTTCTGGAAAATCCGAAAGGATTTCAATTGGGCTTAAACATTATTCTTCCGGATTTTCTTCCGACTTTTTTCTACCGAAAGTGGCTTATGATAACAATTGCCCCTGTTGTTTACGGTTTAATGAGATATATTCAGGATATATATGAAAAACACGAAGGAGAAAGCCCCGAGAAAGTTTTATTTTCTGACAAACCTCTTTTAGCCACTGTTCTTATATGGATAATACTGGTTATTGGAATCACCTACTTCATAACCCCGTAAATTTTTTGATATACTGAATTTATGCAAGACGATGATATAAAAGTAGATTATGTAGATTATGTAGAAGGCCCTCCTTTATCTCCAAAAGAAATGGGCATAGAAGAATCAGCTGTTGGTGGCGGAGGAGAATCACTAAAACCTTCTGATCTAAAATCTGAGTTAAGAGAAATATTTAATCCATCTTTTTCAACTTTAGGACACGGAACTAGAGTAGAGGCAGCTCAAGAAATTCTTCAACAAGGACTAAGAGCGAAACAACCAGACTTATATAGCACAACAGTCCCTTTATTTGATGGTTCTAAACCATACGAAGAGCAAATAACTCAAGTAGTTGAACAACTATCGCATTGACCCCATCTTGATGCAAAAGCAGTTGTTGTAGTTATGATGCCCAACCCTCAAGAAGGTGAGCAGGGTGGGAGCAGATATTTCAATTCTGTTTTTCAAGAATTACCAGAACCAGATACTGGATATAATGATCGTTATTTGATACCGCCAAATTATATTAGAGGCTATGTTGATGTTGAAACACAAAAATTTATTCCTAATCCTAAATTTCAACCAGAAAAACCGACATTAACGGACGATAAAATTACCCCAAGAATTACTCCAAAAGCAGTAGGTTCATCGAGTCCAGTTGATATTCCTACTGTTACTAATTCTGATGATAAATCTCCTGAAGTTTGGTAAATCGAAGAACTATTCTTTTCTGGCGTATTGGGAGCTGATCCAGCCTGTTTTTCCGTTCGTCATTTTTATTTCAAACCATCCCTCTTTTTCGCCAACTAATTCAAGACTATCTCCCGGAGATACTCTTCCAATTTCTAAAGATGCAATAGAACTGTCTGCCCTTACTCTAAGAAAACCTGTCGGCGTATCAAGAATAGTAACTTTTGCAACCTTAGGTGTTTGCGGGACAGATAAGGAAGTTTGAGCAGAAAAACTTGCGACATTAGGATTCACGCTTAAAAAAACAACTGACTTTAATCTAAAACCCGAAGTAGCTCTTATTCGCAAAGTTTTATCCAGATAACCTTCTTTTGCAAGTTTTAACTCGTGGTCCGATTCCGTAACATTCTTTAAAAGAATCGGAGTTTTTCCCTCTGGATTATTGTCTAAAAAAATATTTGTCTTATCCGGAAATGAAATTACCATAACCTCCGTCTCTTTTTTATTGGAAAGAGGTGTTAGTGTTATAACACTGCCAGACGCACTTTCTCCAAAGGTTCTATCAACAACTGTTAACGTAGATTTATTAATTGTGATCTGCTCATCATAGGATTTAGAATTTCCTTCTTTTGGGACTAATCTGATCCTGTAATTGCCAATAGGAATCCCATCCTTCGGATCGCGTTTACTAAGCGGAGTTTCGCCGATTAACTGACCATTTAAATATACTTGGCTTTTGGGAACAGATGTTACCTGCAAAGCTCCTTTTCCTAAATTCTGATTTAAAAATAAAACGACACCGGCAAAAATAGCCAATACTCCAAAAAAGGGGGCAGTGTAAAAAAGAAGTTTTTTCATTAACAGAATTTATTATAGCAGAAGAGAATGATAACTTTAAAAATCCCTTTTGAAGTAATTATGAATTATGAATTCTAAATTTTAAATTTCCTTAGTAATCCATTCCGCCGGGTGGCATAGCGGGAACTGATTCTTTTTTCTCGGGAATATCGGTTACTAAAGCTTCTGTTGTTAACACCATCATTCCAATACTTGCCGCATTTTGAACAGCAGATCTTGTTACCTTAGCAGGATCTACAATCCCAAAAGCAGTCATAGATCCAAAAACAAGAGTCATAGCATTAAAACCGTAATCAGGGATTTTTGAATCTTCAACATGTTTTACGACCCAACCTTCGTCTGCTCCCGCATTTTTTGCTATCCATCTCATAGGATCAGCGAGCGCATTGTAGAGAATATCTACTCCAATCTTTTCATCAGTTACAGTCAGGCTTTCCTTAATCTTTGGCAAAGCCTTTCGGGCTCGCAAAAGCGCTACGCCACCACCCGGAACAATTCCTTCCTCAATAGCCGCTTTAGTTGCCGCCACTGCATCGTTTACTCTCTCTTTTTTGTCTTTCATTTCAAGTTCTGTTGCAGCACCAACATTTATAACGGCAACTCCTCCTGAGAGTTTTGCCAGTCTTTCCGCAAGTTTTTCCTTATCAAAATCCGATGTTGTATCTTCTACTGCCCTTCTTATCTGAGCAATTCTTGCTTTAATTGCCTGAGTTTCTCCTTTTCCGCCGATTATTCTTGCATTTTCCTTGTCTGCCCAAACTTTATCTGCTCTTCCGCAATCCTCAATTGTTACGCTCTCAAATTTTTTTCCGGTGTCCTCAGATATAACAGTTCCTCCGGTTAATGTTGCAATATCCTCAAGCATTTCTTTTCTTCTGTCGCCAAAACCAGGAGCTTTAATTGCTATAGCATTGAAGGTTCCCCTAAGTTTATTAACAACAAGCGTTGCTAAAGCTTCTCCTTCTATTTCATCTGCAATAATAACCAAGTTTTTTGAAACCTTAACAAGATTTTCTAAAAATGGGAGAAGTTCCGAAAGAGCCGAAACTTTTTTGTCTGTAATTAAAATATATGGATCTTCAATTTCGGCTTCCATCTTATCCGGATTACTTACGAAATAGGGAGAGGCATAACCTCTGTCAAATTCCATTCCTTCTTTATAATCAATCGATAACTCAAGTCCCTTTCCCTCCTCAACCGTTACTACCCCGTCTTTTCCCACTTTTGAAAGTGCTTCGGCAATAAGAGAGCCTATTTTATCATCCTGTGCCGAGATTGTTGCTACTTTTGCAACATCTGCGTCCTGAACTTTCTTGGACATTTTCGAAATTTCCGCAACAACCGCATCAACGGCTTTTTCCATTCCGACTTTAAGAATCATTGGATTTGCTCCCGCGGTAACATTTTTAAATCCTATGTTTATGATTGACTGAGCAAGAAGAGTTGCGGTTGTCGTTCCGTCTCCTGCCACATCATTGGTTTTTGAAGCGGCTTCTTTTACAAGCTGGGCTCCCATATTCTCAAATGGGTCTTCAAGATCTATTTCTTTTGCAACAGTTACTCCGTCGTGCACAACATTCGGAGCTCCCCATTTTTTATCAAGAGCAACGTTTCTTCCCTTAGGCCCTAACGTCGTAACTACTGCTTTTGCAAGTATATTTACCCCCTTAACCAGAGATTGTCTCGCTTCTTCTGAGAATTTAATTTGTTTTGCCATAATTAGTTTTTTGGTTATGAGTTATTAGTTATGAGACAAATTGTCTATGAACCAAAAACCAACTACTCATTATCCAACGACGGCCAGTATATCTTTTTGTTCAACGATTGTCCATTCTTCGTTACCAACTTTTACTTCATTTCCGCCCCATTTTTTGTACATTACTTTTTGCCCGACTTTTACGATCATTGAGCCGGGAACAATTTTTCCATCATCTACAATTCCTTGACCTATTGCCATAACTTCACCAATTTGGGGTTTTTCTTTTGCAGAGTCCGGAAGAATAATTCCGCTTGCAGTTTTTTCTTCTGCTTCAAGCGGCTTAATAAGAACATTATCAAATAGTGGTTTTATGTTATTTTTTACTGCCATAACTTCTAAGTTTGACCAAAAAATATCACTTGAGTAAAGTGACTGCTAATTTATACAACAAAAAAAATCTCCTGTCAATAACCTATAGTATAAAATGCTTGACATAGTGTTTTTTCTTCTATACGATAAATTAAGGTTTATATGTCACAATTTACCCCGAAAAAGCTAATTTTATTCGGTCTTGCCGCAATTCTTCTTATAGCAATACCCCTTACAGTTTATCTGGTTCAAAAACAACAGGAAACCAAAAGCCAAGCCGCTCCGGCAACAACTCTTTCTTTCCAACCCTCTTCTGCAACAGCTGCGGTTGGGCAAGATGTGACTTTTGATATAATGATTAACCCAAACACTAATTTTGTAAGCTTTGTTCATTTAGTTATTTCTTATGATCCGACAAAATTAACAAAGTCCGGAGACGGCTTAGCAATAAATACAAACAGCTTCCCGGGATTTGATCCAAGTAAATCTCCTACTCCAACATTTGATTCAACAGGAGGAAAAATAACAGTAGATCTGGCAGTAGGATCAAATCCAAGCGCATTTATACAAAAAAACAATACTAAAGTGGGTACTCTTACTTTAAAAGCAATTGCTTCTACGGAAGACACTACTACCCCAATTACCTTTGGCAGTGAAACACAAGTTTTAACAGGCCAGGGAGACCAGTTTAATACCAATGTTTTATCCTCAACAACTCCGGCAAGTGTAACTATCACAGAAGCTGGAACTCTCACTCCTACTCCAACACCAACATTAACGCCCTCACCAACACAGACGCCACAAGCTTCGCCTACTCCAACACCAACATCGACTTTAACTCCGGCACCAACACCAACAACAGCACCAGGGGGAGGAGGACCAGTTAATCAATCACCAAATTGTACTGCCTTATCTCTTGATAGAGCGGCAAGCGGTACTGCTCCATATTCAATAACATTCACAGCATCGGGTACAGATTCCGATGGAACAATTAATAAAGCCGCATTTAGTTTTGGGGATGGCGCAGTGCAGGATGTAACTACGGGAGGAGGTATTGGAACAAGCACGGTAAGCGCTCAAATCTCCCATACATATAACAACGCCGGTGCTTTCCAAGCCACTGCAACTCTAACAGATAATAGCGGCGGAGTAAGCAGTGCCGCAAACTGTACGCAAGCGATTACAGTTGCCGCTGCCTCCCAACCTACTCCTACAGTCGCAGCACCTACTCCAACTATGGCTCCGTCCGGTCCCTCGGATATAATAATTGGAATAGGAGCTTTTGGAATAATACTTTCAATTATTGGAGGCTTTCTTCTTTTTATCCTTTAACTTTTAAATCTTTAACACCGCCAAAAAAGCTTCCTGTGGTATCTCTATTTGACCAAATTTCTTCATTCGTTTTTTACCTTTTTTCTGTTTTTCTAAAAGTTTCGTTTTTCGGGTAACATCTCCGCCGTACAGTTTTGCTGTAACGTCCTTTCGATATGCTGCGATTGTTTCGCGTGCCAAAATTTTTCCACCCAATCCTCCCTTTATTTTCGCAAAATTGATAACAGCCTGCAGCGGAATCGGAATATTTTGACGGGGAATTTCTTCTTTTAGTTTTGCCACCAGTTTCCTGCCGAATTCCTCTGCTTTTTCAATCGGAACTACCTGAGAAAGACCTTCAACCGGCTCGTAATTAACCAGAATGTCCAGCTTTACCAGTTTAGCCGGCCTGTAATCAATTACTTCAAAGTCAAAGGAAGCAAAGCCTGAGGTTTGGGACTTCAAGTCATCATAAAAACCGATTAGTATCTCAAGAACCGGAATAATTGCCTCAATTTTAAGGGATACGCCGATATTTACAGAATTTTCAATTTTCCCCCGTTTTTTATAAATCAGTTCGTTTATTTGTCCGTAGTATTTTTGGGGAGCAAAAATTGTAACCTTGGCATAGGGCTCTTCAACCTGAGATTGCGGGCTGGGATTAAACTCGGAAGGTCTGTTGATAGTTTTATTGTCAATAATAAAATTAACGGAAGGTGAAGTTACTATAATATCTAGGCCGTATTCACGCTCAAGTCTTTCCTGGGTAATCTGGGCATGAAGAAGTCCCAAAAACCCAACACGAAGACCCTGTCCTAGGGAAATAGAAGATTCAGGTGAATACGCAAGGGCTGCATCGTTTAATTTAAGTTTCTCAAAAGCCTCTTTCATTTTTTGAAACTCCGATGAGTCCGTCGGAAAAAATGAGAGAAAAACAACAGGTCTTGCCTGCCGGTATCCAGGCAGCGGTTTTACCATTTCTTTTGGATGAGTTATCGTATCACCAACTTTAACAAGAGATAAATCTTTTATATTTGTAACAATAAAACCAACCTCACCTGTTTTTATCTCCTGCATATAGTGCGGTTTCGGATTCAAGAAGCCTGCCTGTAATACTTGCCCTTTTGCTTTTGTTGCTAAAAAAGAGATTTCATCCCCGACTCTGAGAGAGCCGCCGAAAAGTCTGCACGTCACAATGACTCCTTTATAGGGATCGAGGCTTGAGTCAAAAATTAGAGCACGCAATATGTCATTCTGAGTCGCAGATGAAGAATCTGGAGCAGGAATCTTTTTAATAATTTCCCCAAGCAATTTTTCGACGTTTTCTCCGGTTTTGGCTGAAACTTTTACAATTTCCGAGGCTTTGAATCCCAAATCTATAAGCTCTTTAGCCGTCTTGTCAACGTCCGCTGCCGGCGTGTCAATTTTGTTGATAACAGGGATAAGTGTAAGATTGGCATCAATTGCCAAGTTAAAATTAGAAAGAGTCTGTGCCTGAACTCCTTGTGTTGCGTCAACAACTAATATCGCCCCCTCAACTGATGCAAGAGATCTTGAAACTTCGTAAGAAAAATCGACATGCCCCGGAGTATCTAATAAATTTAGTTGATAGTTGATAGTTAATAGTTGATAGTTAAGACGGATTGCCTTTAGTTTTATAGTTATTCCATGTTCTCTCTCAAGTTCCAAACTGTCTAATATTTGCTCCTGATGTTTCTTACCGATGGCACCGCATATTTCCATAATGCGGTCTGCAAGAGTAGACTTGCCGTGATCAATATGCGCAATAATTGCAAAATTCCTGATATTACCTTGTTTCATAAATGTTTCTCGATAAAATCTCCGGGAGACACAATTTGTAGTTTTCCTATCTTGGAGAATCTAATATTAAGTAAGTGTTTTTTATCAAGTGTTATTAAAAAAACAGCTCCTGACTTTAATGCGGCGGCAAAAATCGGAGCATCTTTCTCCCCGGTAATTCTTGAAAATTCACTTTTTGCTAAATCACGATTTGCTTCAACAAATTTAATATCTATTTCGCTCATAAAATTATAAAATCGGTCAAGCGCTTCTTCCGATGCTTTGTCGCGCAAGTTTTTTTCTGCTTCTTTTACCGCGAGTCTGGATGTAAAAACTTTGATTTTATCTTTTTTTGCCAGTTCTAAAATATAAAAAGAACCGCCTGTTGAAGAATACGCGGCGGCAAACAATATATTTGCGTCAAGAAAGGCTTTGATCACTTTTGTGATTTTAATAGCTTAAGTTGAGAAGGAGAAAGTCTATCTTCCTTTAGAAATTCTTTAATTCTCTGTTTTGAATATAACTCTATATCCTCATCTTCAAAATATCTTTTAAAATCCTCAAGTGGAATAATAACAGCCATTGCCTTCTTATTTCTATTGACTACAAAACGATACTTTTTATAGAAAGTTTCGTCCAAAACCTGTCCTGGTCTTTTTCTCAAATCAAGCATGCTTATATTTTTCAACATACTATACTAATTATAGTAACTATAATAGTTTTGTCAATAGACAACATGGATAACAATCGCAAAATTCCTAATGTGATTTTGATCCATAGCAAGAATTATACCAAACCTAGATGCAAACGTGATGAATTAATATTTAATCTGAAAGTCTAATGATCTAGATCATTAGATTAAATTATCCTAGCTATTTTCCAAATAGCTACAACGTTTGAGGTTTAAAATTGGCGGAGAAATTATATCAGAAAGAAAAAAATCTTTACTATCTTACGTCGAGAGTTTCTCCGGAGAATACCAAATTTTTTGGTTGAATAATCACCTGTCTTGGTCCTTCCTGAACAACTCCGGCATTTAATGTATCCATAAAGTGATTATCTCTTACTATTTCGATTGCTGTATCTACATCTTTTTGCGGAAGAAAAATTGCAAAACCCGCTCCCATATTAAAGTTGCCATACATTTCAGAATCGTCATTGCCAGATTGCTGTTGGATAAATTCAAATATAGGCTGAGGCGTGGGAACCCTATTGATAACATAGGCAAAATCTCTAGCCGCTCTCATAAGTTTTCTCCATCCATGACCTGTAATATTTACCATATAATGAATATCTATCTTCTCATGAAATAAATAACTTATTAGCTTTCTATAAATATGGGTTGGGGTTAAAAGAGCTTCTCCATACATTATTCCATCCGATAATTCAGTAGCATATCCGTCTGGAAGTTTTTCTGCAATCGTTCTTGCAAGGGTTAGACCATTTGCATGAATTCCGCTACTTTCAATCAATAAAATTGCATCTCCTGGAACTATTTTTTCACCCAAAGTCAGTCTTTCTTTTGGTTCTATAAGGCCTATTGCAGAACCCGATAAGTCTATAGTATCGGGAGATATAATACCCTTTAATGTGGGGGTTTCTCCTCCTCCCCAAACAGCACCGGCTAAATTGCATGCTCTTTGCCATCCTTCAACTAAATCTTTTGATCTTTCTTCATCGGAAAACCAATCTGAATCTCCAACTGCAAAATAAGCGTTTACCACTTGGGGATCTGCCCCTACAACAATTAGATCATTTACTATCATTGCAACGGTGTCTTGAGCAATCTGATCATAATATGTTTTACCTGTTATTTTTCTCATTTCATCTGCTACCAAATTTTTGGTACCCAATCCTTCTATGACAAATGCCCTGTATGAATCTCCTTCTCTCCAAACATAAGCTGACTCGCCACGGCTTGCCTCTATTTCAAACATTCCAAAACGGCGAAGATTTGAGGACGTTTCACGAGCTTTAAGCTGTGCTAATCTTTTGAAGGGATCCATTGCTTCATAATTAACACCTGTTGAAGCATATGTTTGAGGTTCCTGCTCGCTACCTTTTCCTGCCATAAGCGAATAATAATTTAAAAAAGAACTGAAATCAAGGGCTAAACCTTAATATGGGTGGCGTCGAGGGTTTCTTCGCTTTTTGAAAGTATCTCTCTCCAGTTTCCTATCTTCCTAAAAATAAGAAGAAACGTCGATGCTTCTTTGACATCAAAAAGCCACGTTAAGAAAAGGTAAAGAGAAAGACCTGCCAGAGAAGAAATTCCGGTGAGCATTAATAGATTGACTGTTCTTGTAGTGTCAAAAACAAGCTGATCCAAAAGCTTTATGGGCACATAAAGCGCAAATCCTGTAAAAAATGTTGCCAGAAATATTTTTGAGATTGAAAAAATAAACTCTACTCTTTTAAAACCTCCCACTTTTATGTCAAGGAGAATAAAAGATACGAGAAGATTGACAATAGTGGCAATTGAGAAAGAAAAAGCAATGCTTTCAATACCCATTTGATAAATAAAAATAAAAATCCAGCTTAAAAATATCATAAGAGCAGTTGTTGCTGCTCCGACAATAAGCGGCATTTTTGTATCATGCAGTGCATAAAATCCGCGTGAGATCAAATAGATCAGTGACTGGGCAAAAATTGAAATACTGAAAAAAGCCAATGTCCGCCCGGTTAAAACCGTCGCCGGCCAATCAAACCGGGAAGCACCGTAAATAAGACGCACCAAGGGGATTCTAAGAACGAGAAATAAAACCGAAACTGGGAGAATCAAATACAACATCTGATTAAAACTGGTTATAAAAGTGGCCTTAAATTCATCAAGCTTATCTTTTTCTCTTGAAAGTACAGGAAATGCCGCCTGTGCGATTGCATTTCCGATAAGAGAAACTGGGGCAAAGGCAAGTGTCTGTGCAAGATCGAAAATTACATATTTTCTTCCCGGATCTTGAAGAAAGGAAACAAAAGTTACAGTAAGAAGTGTCCCTAGTTGAAAAATAGCAATTGAGAGAGTTCTGGGCCACATTAATTTTAAAACTTGAGAGATTCCTCTATCTTTGAAGGAAAAAGAAGGTTTAAGGGAAAATCTGACATTTCTAATAAGAGGTATCTGAACTATTACGAAGATAAACGCACCCAAAATTACTCCATAAGCTGCTGAGTATATTCCGACAGCAGAATTTAGCAATAATATTCCAATTATTATTCCGAGATTATATAAAGCTAAAGCAAATCCGGGTATAAAAAAATGGTTGTGCGATTGGAGAACAGCTGAAAAAAAACTGCCAATTATAAACAACAGCTGTCCTACTATAATTATCCTCATCAAATTTGACATCAGAAGAAGCTGTTCATGTGAAAATCCCGGCGCTATAAGCTTTGAGAAATTAAGTGAAAAAATAAAAAGAATAGTAGCAAGAATCGTAAAGCCAATAAGTCCCAGAGTAAGAAGCGTAGATCCTAATTTGTGAGCATCTTCTTGTTTTTCTTTTCCCAGATAATCGGAAAAGACAGGTATAAGAGCAGATGATAAAGCCCCCGCAATAATTAGTTGGAAAAGAAAATCAGGGAGACGAGTTGAGACAAAATAAACTCCAAGGATGTTTGATGCACCAAAAATTGAAACCAATAGCCTTTGCCTAACAAGTCCTAAAACTTGCGACAAGACAATTGTAATCATAATTATAAAAGCGGCGCTTAAGATATTTGTTTGGCGGGCAAGTAAAATATTGAGACTTTTTCGCAGGAAATTCTTAGGCATATTGTAATTAAAAGTATAACATGGTAAAATCTGCCTATGCCAGTAACAAAATCTGCCAGGAAAAAATTGAGAAAGGATAAAGTAAGAACACAAGAAAATAAAAAAATAGAAAATCTTTTTAAATACTCTGTTAAAAAAGCCCAAAAAAGCAAAACAGAAAAAGCTGTAAAGGATGCAATAAAACTGGTTGATAAGGCCAAAAAGAAGAATATTATTCATAAAAATAAGGCTTCAAGAATTAAGTCTAAGCTTTCAAAGTTAATTAGTAAGAAAGCAGCTAAAAAAACTAAGAAAAAATAACTTCATTTCTCTTTGACAAAACTTTTAAAAATCCCTAGACTAAAAGTGTGCCAAAAAACCACCATCCTTCTATAAATCTTTTAAATGATAAACATGCTGGTATTTTTGATAAATTTGTCGATTGGGCTTTAACAATTGGAAGACTCGTAGTAATTCTTACAGAAGTTATTGCGTTATCGGCTTTTTTATATCGGTTTACCTTGGATAGACAACTGATTGATTTGCATTCAAAGATAAAGCAGGAGGAAGCGATTGTAGGCTACCTAAAAGGGAAAGAGGAAGCATATAGAAATTTACAGGATAGAATTGCGGTTGCATCGACATTCCTCCAGTCAGGGGGAAAAGATGTTAAAGTCTTGAATGATATAGTAGGACTTGCTCCTTTAGGAATGACATTTAATGATCTTACATTAACAGAAAATAATATAAAAATAGACGCAAATTTTCAATTTATATCCTCCCTTAGAACTTTTGTGAATTCTCTTAAAAGTTATCCTAATGTTAAAAACGTAAGCATAGTAAAAATAGAGAATAAATTATCGAATGCTTTGATAAGCGTAAGTATTACGGCAGCTCTTAAGGAGAACTAGATATGGCATTTCCAAAATATAATCTGAGTGGCGTATTTAAAAATATAAAGAATAATAAATATATTGCACTTCTTCCCGATCTAAAAAAAGAAAAAACACAGAAATACTCAAGCATTGTTTTTTCCTTATTAGCTTTATCTTTTTTCGGATTATTTGCTATCAATCCGACCCTATCGACTATTGCAAAACTCAACAAAGAACTGTCAGACAATAAATTTGTAGATAGTCAACTTCAAGAAAAAATTGCAAATCTCTCCACTCTTCAGGAAAAATATAATGTTGTCCAAAAGGATATCCCAATTGTTTTAGCCGCTGTTCCAAAAAATCCTCAGGTTCCGCTTCTGATGGCGCAGGCGCAGGCGGTAGCAGAAAAGACAGGTATTGAAATTACAAGACTTCAAATTTTTGAGGTTGAAGTAACAGGCCTGCCCCAAAATCAAAAAAAATATTCCTCTTTCTCTTTTTCGGTTTCCGCAGAGGGAACTTACGATAATATAAATAAGTTTATAGGCGTCTTATCGGACATGGAAAGAGTTATATCTTTAGACACTATTTCTCTTAGCAAGGGGGCTAAGCTAAATACTTTACAGTCCGATGTTAAGGGAACTGCATATTTTAAAGAATAATTTATGAAACAAAGAGATGTTTTATTTTTAGCTATTTCAACCTTTGTATTGATAACTGCTTGGATTGGTTTTAGCATTTACCATAATCTTATGTCCTCTACAATAACAAAGCCTGTAGCAGAAAAAATAGTTCCTCTTAATCCTAACTTTGATACTAAAACTATAGACTCATTAAAAGAGAGAGAAAAGATAGAAGCGGTTTTTCAAACAAAAAATAAGCAGTCATCAGAAAGTGCAGCCGGCAATGTAATTGAAGCTTCTTCAACAATAACACCAAGTACCAGTTCGGCAAATCAAGGGGAAAATCTATGAGATCAACTATCTGGAGTAAACGTATTCCAACTCTTTTAGGCATACTTCTTATAGTCATAGGGATAGGAATTACTTCTTACCTTGTAAAAACCGGAGCAATCCTAACCAGTAAGGCGGGTCCCTCTGAAACTCCGGAGAATGTAAGAATATCTAACATTTCGGATACATCCTTTACACTTTCTTATACGACGCAGGCAAGTGTGATTGGTTCGCTTAATTTCGGCAAAGATAAAAATTTGGGACAGATAGCTCTGGATGAAAGGGACAAAGAGGGATCTTTAAAAGAGCATAAAATTCATTATATTACAGTTAAAGACTTGGGGACCTCCACAAATTATTATTTTTCAATCACCTCGGGATCAAAGGAATTTTTACAGAAAGACGAACCTTTTGTTGTAAAAACTGCTCCTCCTATTGAGGACGCCTCGCCCATAGAAAAAACAATAAAAGGAAAGGTTGTTTTACCAAACGGAGAAAATCCTACAGAAATAGCAGCATACATCACATCCGATACTGCCCAGACATTTTCCGATCTTGCAAAAGGAGACGGATCTTATTCTATTTCTTTACAATCATTAAGAAATGCCGATCTTAATTCCTATTTTACAATTTCTGATGAAACAGTTTTTAAATTACTCGCCTTAGGAGAAGACTCGTTAACTTCTAATGCAAAATTTAATGGCTCTGAGTCGGAAGAACTTCCTGTTATAACTCTGGGAAGCGATTATGATTTTACACAGAGTAGTCTGCCGGCAGCCTCCTCATCTGCATCCACCGGTTTTTCTTATTTGGCTTCTCAAGAATCAACTCCCGGGAAAAATCCGCAAATTAATATTCCAAAGAGCAATCAAACATTTATTGATTCGCAGCCTAAATTTTCGGGAACGGCTCTGCCAAACAGTACGGTTGAAATAACAATTCACTCAGACGACAATATTAAATCTCAGGTAGTAACTGACTCTTTTGGAAACTGGACATTCAGACCAACTACTCCGCTATCGCCTGGAGCCCACACTATTACTATGGTCGCAAGAGATGCATCGGGGATTTTGAGAACGATAACTCAATCTTTCACTGTTTTTGCTTCCGGAACTCAGGTAAGTGAAAACGCAACACCATCTGCTACTCCCGTTTTAACGCCGACTTCATCCCCTTCCCCAACTCCAAGTCCAACACCTATCCCAACCGTAGCTCCCACACAACCTATTATTTCTCCAATTGCTACTATTACTCCCGTAATATCACCAATACCTTCGCCCGGAAATTCATCGGCCCTGATTTTGGGAATACTGGGCATAGGACTTTCTGTTGTAGGACTTTTTATACTTCTACTGTCTCGGGGCGCTTCTTCTTTATGAAAATAAATAAACTTCATCCCTACTTTGTGTATTTTTTAATATTCGGAATTACTTTTATAATCTACTTTCTTACTTCTTCTAAAAATACTCCGTATGACTATTTTGTCAGGCTTGCCGATGCCTTTATTAATCACAGGCTTTATTTACTGGAAAACCCCTCTTGGCTTAATGAATTAATACCAATTAATGGAAAATATTATGTTGCATACCCTCCTATGCCTGCAATATTATTAATTCCGTTTGTTGCAATTTTCGGCGCCGGATTTTCACAAACTGCTTTTTCAATATTTTTGGGCAGTCTTAATCCCGTAATTTTATATAGCCTTCTTAAACGAATAAAAATAACTAGCATAACCGCATTTGTGACAACAGTTTTCTTTGCTTTCGGAACAAATTATTGGTTTTTATCCAGCGTCGGATCTTCTTGGTATTTAGCTCATATAGTCGCTCTTTTCTTCCTCCTTTTAGCAATAAGAGAAACATTTTCTAAACAAAGATTGTTTCTTATTGGGCTATTGTTAGGAGCAAGTTTTTGGTCTAGATCAACCATAATTTTTACTCTTCCCTTTTTCCTTTTTTATATGAAGGATAAATTTTTACCCATTAATAAAAAAGCGATCTATAACTTAATCCATTTATTCTTAGGTATTGGAGTTTTTATTGGCTTAGACAGCATATATAACTTTTTAAGGTTTTCAAGCTTAAGTCCAATTTCACCTTATCAAATGATTCCTCCTGCACAAAGAAGCGAGTCCGTTAAAAACGGCTTTTTAAGCTTAAAAAATATTCCTCTCCATATTGATGCCATGTTTTTACGGTTACCTCAGATCCAAAATTCCTGGTCTTATATCACCCCATCGCTTTATAGTATAGCAATTTGGGTTACCTCTCCCGCAGTTGTTTTAATTTTTAAGGCAAAAAAATCCCTTTTAGTATTCGCCTGCTGGTCTGCAATCATAACCACTTTTTTCATTATCTCTCTCTGGGTAGTTGTTGGTTTTAGTCAATTTGGATACCGTTTCGCACAGGATTTTATGCCCTTTATCCTTATTCTGGTTGCTCTTGGCGTTGGGCAAAAACCAAAACCGGTTGCCTATCTACTTCTTTTGTTAAGTATAATCGTTAATCTATGGGGAGTAATTATGATTAATTATTTGAATATTTGGACAATGTAATGAAGCTATTTCCAGCTGGTAAACCAAAAGTAAGAATCGTACCAACTGGTGCATCCCTGAGGATTTATGCACCGGGGTATGTGAATTGCCGTCCACAATGGAAAGAAATAAACAAATAAAATTAATAATAGAGAAAGAAAAGTTATTACGAATGCTTTACCGACTTTTTTAGACAAAAGTTTGTTAAGAACATAACCTGTTGCAATTGCCAAAAACGGAACTGCCGGCATGTAATGATAATAAAACATTATTCTGGGAGAACCAACCCATGGCAGAAAAAACCCAAAATATCCAATAAGAACTATTGCTATTCCCAAAGTCCTTTTTCTAATAAATTCAAAGAGGAGAAAAATAACCGATATTAATCCAAACCACATAAAGAGCGGATTGCCCAAGCTATAAATATTGGCAATAGTATTATTATCTTTATAATCAACATAAATCCAAACAGGACGAAGATTAAGTGCCCATTGAGTCGGGATTGATTGAGATGGATGAGTTGCCTTAAGACGTGTGTGATACCAATACATTTGCTTCTGCAAGCCGATAAAAGTTTCCGTGTTAAAAACTGACGGTTTGTTTCCCGAAGGGGTATGTTTTCCGGTAAAAAATGGCAGATAAACAGCTAAATAAACAAGCAGGGGAATAATTAAAAAGAATAAAGGCGCTGCTATTAGATCTTTTATATAAATTTTTTTGGAGATATCTTTTTTTCTTAGTTTTAAAACAAGCTGAGCAACATATACTGTCCCAATTATTCCCAATCCAAAAAGGCCGGTCCATTTTGATGCGATAGAAAGCCCCAATGACAAACCCATCAAAAGTTTTCGGTTGTACAATAAAAATAAGAAAGCGAGTAAAATAAAAAATAAAAAATACATATCGTTCATAGCAATACGCGACATAACCAGAAGAAGTCCGTCCATAGAAGCAGCAAAAGCCGCAAATAACGCAATTAAACGGTTTTTAAAAAGTTTATAGGCAGTTAAATAAATAAGAACTATTACGCCAAAACCGAAAAGAGCTGAAAAAAATCGCCACGCAAAGACATTATCACCAAAAAGCCAAATTGCAAACGCCATAAATTCCTTGGCTAAGGGCGGGTGTGTCCACTCATATGCAAAACCTTTGGGCGGAGTATTCCACCATTCCCAAGCAGCAGGATTTCCTTTGAACATTTGCCCTGCGGTAAATGCGTGATAAACCTCATCAAACATATAGTTATTTGGTACATTTAACCTTATAAAACGGGTGAAAAATGCAAAGGCAAAAATTATAATTTCGGGAAGCCAGCTTTTTTTGCTTAAGATTTCTTTAATTGAATTTTTTACTTTTTCACTGATTACTTTAGACATATTACTTCTTTTTAATAAATAGCCGTTGATTTTTAAAATAAACTACAAGCATAATACTAAAGACGATAAGTGAAAGTACAGAAAAAATCAATTGATAATTTGAGGATATGTCAAAGAGAATATTTTTTGGAGCCATAGGGTTATTGTAAATAACGTTGTGATAGTAATATGAATAAAATAGATTAATAAAATTCACAATTGCAAGCGTAATGTAACTTGCTATTAGAACTCTTGATTTAAAAATACACGCTGAAATAATAAGTAACGCAAAGACCGGAAACAAGTGGCGTTCATGAATGCGGGTCAAAAATAAAAAGAAAGCAAATGATAAAATCGTATATATAAGATAATCTAGTTTTATAAATGATTTTGATTTTTTTCTGAATAAAGGAATAAAAATAGTCAAAACTATTAAGAAAAATAAAATATATCCCCATAGATGATATGAAAGATTAAAGACTTGTAATGAGTCTTGTTTCCACCATCCAAAAAGTGCCCAAAAATTATAAGCGTTAATAGAAGTATAAGGATAAACATTCAAAGATTTTAATAAATGTTCAAATGGTCCAAAAATTGGATTATTTGGGAAAAATGGTATTGTGACAATAAAAAACATCAATAAGGATATTCCGGATGCTTTTAATATTTTTTGAGCCGAAAAATTTTTAATTATCCTAAATAACATTAATGGAAAAAGAGCAATATTTAAGGGTTTAATTAAAAATGATAAAACGCTAGCTGAGAGAGATCTAACAATATTCTTTTTTTCTTCAAGCTGATATAGAGAAAAAGTAAGAAGAAAAGTTGGGATAGCGTCTATTTGTCCCCAAACAGAACTGTTAAAGATAATACTCGGATTAATTAAATAAAGAAGACTGCCTATCGTAGCCCATTTCTTTGAATGTTTATTTATAATGACAAAAATTGTATATGCCGTCAAAATATCAAAAATATTGCTGATAATTTTTATGTAGATTTCGAAAGTTGTTGAAAAAATAGCAGCTTTGCCAAAAATAAAACTAAATATTTCCGCAATAACCCAAAGAAAAAGATAGTAAAAAGGTAAATAATCCGCAAAAAAATTGGATGTATAAAACTTAAGAGGGCCTACATCAACAAGCCTAGCCGCCCATGCTTGCCAATCATTCATGTCTATTTTAAAACTTGGTTGAGTAAGTAAAAATATTCGAATAAGTAAAATAAGTATTAGGTATAGTTTTAACAGTGAGGGTATTTTTTTGTATTCTCTTAAAATTTTTTCCATTGTTATTTAACTTTGAGGCTTTGTAGAAACTGGGCAACTACCAATCTTAATCTCGCAATCAATATACTTTTGAACTTCCGAAAAATCTCCATTGCCTATTCTTGGAATAAGAACCCATTCGAAATTATATTCTTCCCCCGTGGGAGGATTTATTAAAAGACCCGGGCGTTTTGCTTCCCCGTCTCCTGTATCTAATACTGCATTTTCTGTCTGCGCTGTTTTCATTTTTCCGGCAAGTCTTATAAAATCATCAAACTCATCATCTTTTATATCTGTATCTATACTTACCTTTAATATATCGTAAAGATTTATCACTTTCGCAGGATTTGCGAGTGTCGCAAGAGAGAATATTTTATCTTTAAAAGCTTTAATCACTTTCTCCTGTCTCTTGCTTCTTGCAAAATCCGAACCCTCTTCTCCTTGTGCATGACGGGATCTTACAAACTGAAGAGCAGTTTTTCCATCCATCTTCTGCTCTCCTTTATCAAAACGTACATGAGTATATCTGCAAGGGAAGGCTTCAAGCTGAGAAGAGGAGGTTGCCAACTCTTTAAGTTCTTCATCCGTATGTTCGCATGGATCTTCTTCTTTCCCGTCAATTGGATATTCAAAATCATCAAAAGTTCTCTCAACATTTATCTCAAGACCGCCAACCAAATCTACCGCCTTAATAAAACCGTCAAAGTCAATTCTTAAAACATAATCAATCGGCTGATTAACTATTTTTTTAACCACAGCTTTTGAAAGCACAAGACCTCCGCCCGGTCTTTTGCTTTCGCCTGTTGAATATGCCGTATTAATCTTTGCGTCCAAATCCGGCACCCATAAGTCCCGCGGAATGGAAACCAAAGTAACTTTATCTCCTTTCGTAGAAAGGCTTGTAAAAATTACCGTATCGGTAAGATTTGGACCTTGATGATTTTTCCCGCCAATCCCCAAAAGAAGAATATTTATATGGCCGTCATTTGTTTTAAGATTTATGTCTCTGTTAAAAATAAGCTGAAACAAAAACGGCGAAAGTTTTGCAATTTTAACAACAGCTTTTCCAACAAAAAAAAGAATTATTAAACTTAAAATAATTAGGGCAATTTTTTTGAATCTTTCTTTATTATGCATTCTTAATTATGGCAAGAAACTCTAAGGAATCAAGACTCGCTCCACCGACAAGAAGTCCGTCTATATCCGGCATATTAGTAAACGTTTTTACATTAGAAGATGTAACGCTTCCCCCATAAAGAACGTTCGCAACGCCTGTTCTTTCTTTAACAATCTTCGCCACCCTTTGCGCATTTTCCGGTGTATCGGGATTACCCGTTCCAATGGCAGTCGGAGGCTCATAGGCTATAACATCAATCTCTTGAGGAACTGGTGAATCTTGATTTTGAATACAAAAAATTGGCATTAAATTATATTTTTTTGCCATTAAAACTTTCTGCTTGAGCATTTCATTTGTTTCTGAGAAGTTTTTCCTTCTTTCCGAATGTCCGATAATCACATATTGCGCAAATTCTTTTATTTGCTCTCCGTTTACTTCTCCTGTATAAGCTCCCTTATCAAAAGGCGAGATATTTTGTGCGCCGAATCTTATAGGAAGTTTTAAATTATTCGAACAATAACGGGCATGTTCAAAAAGAATAAAGGAGGGACAAACAATTATTTCCTTATTCTCGATATTGGAGCTATCGGATTTTAGTTTCTCGGCAAAATCATGAAACCACTGTTCTGCCTCCTCGATGGTTTTATTTGACTTCCAGTTAGCTATAATAAAAAGTTTTTTCATACGAAGGGTCTTATGGTACAATAACTTGAGTTTCTCTATTATAGAGTATGGACAAAGACTTTCTCAAGGACTTAAACTTCGATCAACAAAAAGCAGTTATCAAAACCGATGGCCCTATGATTATTTTAGCAGGTGCCGGATCGGACAAGACAAGAGTATTAACTTATAAGGTTATATATTTAATAAATGCCTAACCAATACACTCATCCATGGAAACAAGAAGAAATTGAACTTCTAAGTAATAAGATCGGTAAATTAACCTATAATCAAATAGGGAAAACTCTTAAAAGATCATATTCCGCAATACAATCTAAAGTAAGACACCTTCCCTTTCAAAAGAAAGTAAAAAAGCACTCTATTAATTCTAACTTTTTTAAACTATGGTCTCCTGAAATGGCGCTGCGAGTTTTAATATGGCTCGTTTTTTATATCGAATACTAAGAAAAGAGACTGGTAACTTTTATCAAGGGAGAATTAATATTAGCATGGCTCATCAAAAAACACCTTATTATAAAGTACGAATTGGACACAAAGCAGCCGTAAAATTATTTACTTACATGTATAAAAATGCCACTATATACCTTGAGAGAAAGTATAAAAAATTTATAGAAGGAATAAATTATGGCACTTGATTTATCCTTGCTCAATCAAAAACAGAAAGAGGCAGTAATATATATTGAAGGTCCATGCATAATATTAGCCGGCGCAGGGTCTGGAAAGACAAGGGTTTTAGTTTATAAAACAGCCTATTTAATAGATAGAGGGGTTTCGCCTGACAATATTCTTTTAACTACTTTTACTAATAAAGCTGCCAACGAAATGCGTGAGCGAATTTATCGACTTTTGGGAAAACATTTGCATGCGCATCAGGTAACCATAGGAACATTTCATTCTCTCTGCGCAAAGATTTTAAGAATTGAGGGTCAGTATATCGGCATTCCTAAAAATTTCGTAATTTATGATGATCAAGATCAGATTGATGCAATAAAAGAGACAATGAAAATTCTTGAAATCTCAACTAAAGACTTTAAGCCTTCTTCGATTTCAACAACGATATCCGAAGCAAAAAATCAATTAATAACAGCATCTGAATATTTAAATTATGCAAAAGGATATTTTCAGGAAACAGTAGCACGAATATACCCTATCTATCAAAGGCTTCTTTCGGAAAATGATGCTTTGGACTTTGATGATCTAATTTTAAAGACTATAGAGCTTTTCGATAAAAATCCGCAGGTTCTTAAAAAATACCAAGATAAATTCAAATATATTTTAGTTGATGAATATCAGGATACAAACCATGCGCAATATATTCTAACAAAAATGCTTTCGGGCTCAGATTTTGATAAATCTCCAAATGTCTGCGTGGTCGGAGATTTTTCCCAAAGCATTTATTCCTGGCGGGGCGCTGACTTTCAAAATCTCTCAAAATTTAAAGAGGATTTTTCGTCCAAAGGACGATCCGCCTCTGGTGGAAAAAATGTTGAAACTTTTTCTCTTTCCCAAAATTACAGGTCCACTCAAAAAATACTTGATGCCGCATCTTCTGTTATTTCCAAAAACACCTCCCATCCAGTACTTGACCTTTGGACAGAAAATCCCAAAGGAGAAGATGTTGCCTTATATGAATCACGAAACGAACATGATGAGGGAGAATATATAATAAATAAGATTCTTGAGCTTAAGTCTCAAGATCCCCGTCTCTCTTATTCCGACTTTGCAGTTCTTTATAGAACTAATGCCCAGTCTCGCGCAATCGAAGAGGGCTTCCTTCATCAGGGAGTTCCATATGTTTTAATTGGCGGAACAAGATTTTACGAAAGGCGTGAGATAAAAGATGTTTTGGCATACTTAAGACTTATTGCAAACCCAAAAGACACTGTTTCCTACAAAAGAATAGAAAAATTGGGCAAGGGAAGGTTAAGTAAGTTTATTGAGTTTTCGCAAGATTTCAAAGAAAAAAAGGTTGAAACAATACCGACTCTTGAAATTCTGGATAAAGTTCTGAGTAAAACAGCTTATCTTTCTCTGTATGATGAAAGGGACGAGGAGGACCGGGCAAGACTTGAAAATATTAAGGAGTTAAGGTCGGTTGCTATAGAATTCCCTGATCTTATTGAGTTTCTGGAAAATGTCGCATTGGTTGAACAGGAATATATGCCTGACCATCCAAAAAACGGGGAAAAGAAAGACGCGGTAAATTTAATGACTCTTCACGGCGCAAAAGGTTTGGAATTTCCAATAGTTTTTATGATAGGTATGGAAGAAGGCCTTTTTCCTCATTCAAGAAGTCTTATGGACAAAAATGAGCTTGAGGAAGAAAGAAGGCTTTGCTATGTCGGCATGACTCGTGCTAAAGAAAGATTATTTTTAACATACTCGCGAAAAAGACTTTTCTTCGGACAAAGAACTTCAAATATCGTTTCGCGCTTTGTGTTGGAGTTGCCGGAAAAAGTCTTATCTAATAATTTAAACATTATTAATAATGATCCTTCGGAATTTCTATGACCGCGAAAGATTTTAATAAATATGCTAACCATCCTCTTCAAGCTTTTGAATGGGGACAGTTTCGCGAAAAAACAGGAGTAAAAGTCGTAAGGGAAAAAGATTTTCAATTGACCATCCATAAGATTCCGCACATTCCGTGGACAATCGGTTATCTGCCAAAAGGAAACTTGCCGGACAAAAAACTTATTGAAGAACTTAAAAAAATCGGTAAAGAGAATAAATGTATATTCATTCAGCTTGAACCAAACATACAACAAATTTCAAATTTCAAATTTCAAATTTCAAATTTAGACTTTCGGCCTTCTTTCCATCCTCTTTTTACTAAATATACTTTCCAGCTTGATTTGACCAAATCCGAAGATGAACTTCTGAAAAATATGCATCCAAAAACTCGGTACAACATAAAAGTTGCCCAAAAACATGGAGTAAAAGTTGTAGAAGACAATTCGGACAAGGCATTTAAAACTTATTTAAAACTTACAAATGAAACTACCAAACGCCAGGGGTTTTACGCCCATACGCAAGCTTATCATAAAAAAATGTGGCAAGAATTAGGAATCAAGAATCAGGAATCAAGAATTAAGAATAAAAACCATGATTCAAAATTCCTACTTCATGATTCAAATCGGCTGACGGCGCACTTGCTTCTTGGAAAATATAAAACTGAGGTTCTTGTTGCGTGGATACTGTTTACATTCAAAAATACACTCTATTATCCTTATGGCGCATCAAGCGAGCAACATCGGGAAACTATGGCGAGTAATCTTATTATGTGGGAGGCAATAAGATTTGGTAAAAAATTAGGACTTAAGAAATTTGATATGTGGGGAGCGCTTGGACCGAATCCTGATCCAAAAGACCCGTGGTATGGCTTTCACAAATTCAAACAAGGTTACGGCGCAGAATTAGTTGAGCTCATCGGCAGCTACGATCTTGTAATTAACCCGATTTTATATGAGCTGTATAAAATAGGAGATAAACTCCGCTGGTTTTTATTACGTCTTAAATAATATAAAGGTATAAATTATTTTTGACTTTTGCTTGCCCCTCGAAGCCTTGCTCGCCCGGCGAAGCCTTGGCGAAGCGGGGGCGAAGTGGGGATTTTTGGACTTTGAGTTTTAGTGGATACTTATAACTCACGATCCTAGTTCCTTTTTTGAGTTCTTTCTTAAATTTTGGCAGGAGAAGATTGAGTGTTTTGGGGATTAGGTACACTACTACCACTGTTGCTTTTGATAAATCCGTATTAAAAAAATTTTCCCTCTTTACAGCAACTCTTGAGGATAATCCATTGAAGATGATTCGAATCATCGAACTTAAAAACCGCAGAGGATCTATTTCAATTCCCACAACTTTTGCTCCGTATTCTTTGGCGGCAGTGATTATTAATGTCCCATCTCCGCATCCAAGATCATAAACAAGGTCGGACATTGTAATCTCTGCCAATTCGCAAATTGCCCGCGCAGTTTCTCTATTTGTTCTCCACCATGGCGCCCAAGGACTATTCGGCGGCCAAACCATCGACAAAATGAACAGTAAAAATATAATTATTAACAATAAGATCAGTTCAAGCATTCCTAAATCTTAATTCATAAATCTTAAATCTTGTAAACGACTTTCCCAATTATATCTTTCTGATCAATCCATCCGAATTCCCGACTATCAATACTTTCTCTTTTATTATCTCCTATTAGAAAAAACTCTTGATTCTTTATTTCTTTTACTCTCTTTATATAAATTCTATCACCAACTTTTAAAACAACCACATCCCCAATTTTGGGTTTTGCAAACTTCCATACAAGAACATTGTCTCCCGGCTTTAGAAACGGACTCATACTATTTTCTTCTATGCAAAATTTCAGAAGAGGAAGAAAGTTGAAGATATTAAAATTCACTTTTTTGAAGTCTTAACCGCGTTTGAATCAGATTGTGTTTTTTTGAATATTTCTGCTATTTCATCTACTGATTTTACCAGCTCTTCTGCGGATTTAAGGTCTACGTTTTGCTTATTTTTGGAGCAAAGTTTCGCAGCTTTCCAAAAAATCTCATGAAGGTTGGGAAATGACGAAATGTGTTCGGATTTGAAGTAATCAGTCCAAAGTATAAGAAGTTCTTCCTTGCATTTTCTTGCGTGTTCCTCTTTGGTCCATACCATCCTGATCAGACTATTCTCTCGCGAAGTGTCATTCTGAGACGAAGCCGAAGAATCTAATTCCCCGATTTTCTCAACCATCTTAAGAACTGTGGCAGCTGCAATCTGAGCAGGCTTTGGATCATAAATTCCGCATGGAATATCACAATGTGCATAGGCAGTATGAGTTGGAAGAATCTTTGATAGAAATTTGTAAAAAATCTTTTTCATGCAACTATAAAATAAAACTTTATTTACTATTTGTCAATCTTATTCTTGTCTTAGGTCTTTTTCAAACTGATTCCATTTTCTAAAAGCTTTATAAAAAGGCAATATTCCCAAAAGATAACGCAAAAAAATAAACTGCTGGATTATCCAGCCAAAAAATCCTTTTATATGAAGCGTGCCCGTTGCAAAAACAGCGTACCGTCCTCTAAGCGGAACTATATATCCAAAATGTTTCAATTTATAAGGAACTAAAGGTTTTTTCTCAATGAGTCTTGCAATATTTTCTCCTGCAATTTTTCCTTCTTCCTCAGCAACCTGCGCAACTCCCGGTGCAGGTCTTTTAGAAACAGGATCTATAAACTCTGCAATGTCCCCAACTGCAAAAAAATTTGGAAATTCTTTTGTCTGAAGAAACTCATTGACCTCAACTTGTCCTGATTTGCTTAGTACCAATCCAAAACTCTGAAGTAAACTATTTGCCTTAACTCCCCCTGTCCAAATGAGGATATCGAATGAAAATTCCTGATTTTTATCGGTGGTGAGTTTATTTTTAAAAACTTCCTTAATATGGCTTCCAAAAATAAAATCCGCACCCAACTTCTTAAGTCTTGTAGTTGCAATATTTGATACATGATCGTCAAGTTCTTTTAACAGTTTTTCCGATCCCGCAATTATGCAAATCTTTATTAGATTTGGCGGCAAGCTATGTTCTTTCGATAATTTATATACATATTCTAAAAGCTCTGCAGCAAGCTCTGTTCCCGAAAAACCTCCTCCACCAATGATTATACTTACCATCTCATTTTTCGGTGCTTTTAGATCGTAAAGTTTATGCATTGAATCTTTTATTTTTACCGCATCCGTTATGGTTTTAAGAGGCAGAGAGTATTCTGAAAGCCCGGCAATATCGTAGTACGCTGGTTCGCTTCCAAGCGCTAAAATTAAATAATCATAAGAAATTTCTAAGTCTTTTAATTTAATCCTTTGTGTTTTTGGATTTATTGATGTTATTGCGCCTGTAATGATTTCAGCTTTATCTCCAAAAATTTCCTTAAAAGGGATCGCAATATTTCTCATTGGCTCCTCACTTGTTGCAACTTCGTAAAGAGATGGGGTAAAAAGATGAAAGGAGTTCTTATCTATGAGAATTATCTTTTGATTTTTGATGTGTTTTAAAAGAGAAAGTCCTGCCGCAACTCCTGCAAAACCTCCGCCCAAAACAACAATATTTGTCATAACAATAACTATTTCCTATCTTACCTATTCCGCAAACATTTCTCAACAAACTTAAAAGAAAATGTTGATTTGGCAGAAAGAGTGTCTCGAAGGGTTGACTTCTTGTATGATTTTGTGATTAGCTAAATAGAGCTAATAATTTATGTCCACAGAAACTACCCAAAAATACGAAAGGTATGCTCCACTGTTTCTTCGTTTTGGCTTGGCTTTAGTTTTTATTTTGTTCGGCTTACAAAAGCTATCACATCCAGGTCAAACTACATCGGAAATTCAACTTTTGACAAATCTTGAACTAGCAGATTCTGCAGCTCTTAATTTTTACTTGGGGCTTCTTGAGATTTGTACAGGGGCAGCTCTCTTAACCGGTTTTAAAGTAAGGATATTTGCGATAATAAGTTTTTTAATGGTTACTATATTTTTTCTTTCGTTTTTGTCCAAGTATGGTATGTCTTTAAATCCAGATTTATATCGAGATGTAAGTTTGGCAGGAGCGTCAATTGCATTGTTTTTATTGGGAGCAGGTCCGCTAAGTCTAGATAATTTGTCTCACAAAAAAGAGGGCAATGAATAAGTATCTCGGTTTGCTTCTGTTTGCCATAGCTTTATTATCAAGCGGTTTTATTTACCAGACATATTATCGTCCTTCAGGTGTTGGAGGAATTAAGTCCACTGGCAAAGTTGCGATAATTAACATGCGAGTTATAAAAAACCACTGGAAATGGGATCCAAGCATAATAAAGATTGCAGCAGGCACTAAAATAGTTTTAAGTATTTACAACGAAGACACTTACGATCATGGTTTTGCAATAGACGTTTTTGGTATCAATCGAAGACTTTTTCCGCAGACTACAACTACAATAAACTTTACTCCTTCTTTATCTGGGAAATTTAATTTTTATTGCTCAGTTCCATGCGGCGATGGACATTATGACCAAATCGGAACGTTAATTGTTGGGGAGGAAAAAGATACATCAGCTTTAGTTCCGAATAAAAATTTTGCTTGTAATGCAACAAATAAATTGGTTAAGGATGGGGGGGAAATAATTGCAAATAGAAACTAAAACTACTCAAGTACAAAAATTATACAGAATTCAAGGAATGCATTGTGCTTCTTGTGCTGTTTTAATCAATACAATTCTTCAAAAACAGAAAGGGGTGCAATCAGTAAACGCCAGTTTTGGCGCAGAGAAACTTTCTATTGCATTTGATCCTAGTATTATCCCGGAGGAAAAAATTTTAAGTTTGGGAAAATCTTTGGGTTACACTTTTCTCTCTGAAGAATCAAAAACTGAGGAGGAATTTAAAAAAGAGCGAGAATCCCATATTAGAGATCTAAGAAACCGCACGATTGTTAGTTTTCTTCTCGCAAGCCCAATCATTGGTTACTACATGGCAGTACACATGCTAAACCTTCAGCACGTTCATGGCATAATGGTAGGAAGCTTGTTTGTAGATCTAAACTGGATATATTTAGCAATGACTATTCCAGTCCAGTTTTGGGTAGGGTGGATCTTTTATAGAAATGCTTGGACCGCATTTAAAGTTGGATCTACCTCTATGGATACACTTGTTGTTTTGGGAACAAGTGCTGCTTTTTTTTATAGTTTAATTGGTTTTTTATTTGCTACAACTTATGGACATCTTCAAACTATTTGGATCGGTCTTGATCATCCGTTTTGGGAATCATCAGCTGCTTTAATGTCGTTTCTTATCATGGGTAGATATTTGGAAGCCGTGTCTCGGGGAAAAGTATCGGATGCTGTTAGTAAGTTGCTGCAGTTAACTCCGGAAAAGGCAATTTTACTTGATAAAGACAATGAAAAAGAGGTTTTGGCAAGCGAATTAAAAAAAGATGACATATTTATTGTAAAGCCTGGGAGCAAGATTCCAACAGATGGAATAATTATAAAAGGAGAATCTGCGCTTGATGAGAAAATAGTTACGGGAGAATCAATGCCTGTAAATAAAAAGGTAAATGATGTGGTAATTGGAGGAACAGTAAACTCTTATGGGCTTTTGCACTGCAAAGCAACAAAAGTAGGCAATGAGACTTTGATTTATCAAATTGTGCGTATGGTAAGAGAGGCTCAAGCAACAAGAGCACCGCTACAAAGAGTTGCAGATTGGATTTCCGAACGATTCGTTCCAACTGTAATAGTTCTTTCTTTAATCTCGTTTAATTATTGGTATTTTGTAAGGGGCGATGGCTTTACTCCTTCTCTACTTTTTATGGTTGCGACCCTTATTATTTCTTGTCCTTGCGCTTTGGGTCTGGCAACTCCTATTGCGACAATGGTTGGAACTACTAAAGGAGCAGAATCCGGAATATTAATTAAAGGTGGAGAGGCGTTAGAAAAGGCGCATAAAATAACAGCAGTTGCATTTGATAAAACTGGAACTTTGACAAAAGGAGAACCTGCTGTAACAAATATTGTTTCGCTTAAGGGAACTACGAATGAAGATTTGCTAAAACTTGCAGCAATTGCGGAGCGCGGATCAGAGCATCCTTTGGCACAGGCTGTTGTTAAAAAAGCGAAAGAACAAAAGTTAGAAGTTGTTGAGCCGGAGAATTTTAAAACAATTTCTGGGATGGGAGTAACTGCAGAAAGCAATAAAAAGACAATAATGGTTGGCAATCAGCTTTTTATGGAGAAAGAAGGAATTAATATTGATGAGGTGAAAGATGAAGTAACAAGACTTCGAAAAGAGGCGAAGACTGTTGTTTTTGTTGTGTATGATAAAAAGGTCATAGGATGTTTGGCTCTGGCAGATACTCTTAAAGAGCATGCAATAGCTGCAATACAAGCTTTAAAGAAAAGAAAAAAAGAGATAATTATGATAACCGGAGATAACGAAGAAACAGCTCAGGCAATTGGTAAACAACTAGGAATAGATAGGGTTTATGCAAATGTTTTACCTGATAAAAAAGAAGAAATTATAGAATCAATTAAAAAAGATGGAAAAATTGTTGCTATGGTTGGAGACGGAATAAATGATTCGCCAGCTTTAGCAAAATCGGATTTGGGAATTGCCGTTGGATCAGGAACAGATGTGGCTATAGAAACTGGAGAAATAATTCTTATTCGTGATGATCTTCGAGATGTTGTGACAGCGATAGATTTATCCCAAAAAACAATATTTAAAATTTGGCAAAACTTTTTTTGGGCGTTTGGCTATAATGTTATTGCTATCCCAATTGCCGCAGGACTTCATCTTATAATTACCAGACATTCAGGACTTCCCGCAACCTGGGTTACTTCTTTAGGGAGTATTTTAGCTCTTATTCCTGCTATTGGGCATGAGGTTTCTTCTGTGTGGCTGAGTTTATCTCAATCAGCGCTTCGTCCAGAAATAGCAGGTTTTGCTATGGCATTTTCTTCTGTGTCTGTAGTTCTGAACTCCCTTCTCCTTCGCCTCTACAAAAAACCAAAATTTATAGACTCCTGAGAATTTACAAATTTTGTTTCTATCTTGACAAGAAACAAGTATAGAGTTTATTCTAATTAAAGAGACGTTCAATTATGGCACAGGTTAAAAAAGTTACACTTAACATACAAGGAATGCATTGTAATTCTTGCGCGTCAGGCATACAAATGGTTTTGCAAAGTACGGATGGAGTTTTGAATGCTTCTGCCAATTACGATGCAAAAAAAGGTGAAGTAGAGTTTGATGAAGAAAGGACTAATATTGATGCCATACTTAAGGCAATAGAACAACTAGGATATAAGGCGATGCCGCAATAAAATTTATGAAATTGTTAGCAAAGATTTTGTCAACTGCCGGGTTTACATTAACTTATCCAGCAATTGTTTTGGCTCACGAGACAGAAGAAGCGCATGCAGAGCCAGCAACAATTGATCCTGTTGTTGCAATTATTGTAGTTGTTATTATTGCAATTTTGGGATTTTTACTTTGGAAGTTTATATTAAACAAAAAAGAATCTCCTCCTCAAAAGCCAAACTAAACGTATGGATCAAACAGAAGAAGTTAAAGAAGTAGCCAAGACTCGTCCCCCTTTATTTTTTGTTCTCTTAGTAATTCTCCTTATTGGAATTTTTATATCGGGTCTTAAATGGATATTTACGCTTGGGGCTTCTGATGTGGGATCAACCTCATTTTTGGTTTTTGATTACGCGGTTGGACTCACCATGATTTTCCTACCCTGCACATTGCCTTTGGCTTTTGTAATTGTGCCAATGGTAATGGGAAGATCTTATCAAAAAGGAATTGGAATGGCATTAGCTTTTGGCTTAGGAGTTACTATTACCCTTAGTTTTTATGGAGCTTTGATTGGGCTTTTGGGTCAGCTTTTAGGAATTCATCAGGTTGAAACTGCAAAGAATATTTTATATGCAGTTGCAGGATTTCTGGCTATTCTCTTTGCGCTTGGAGAACTTGGTTTAATAAAATTTCAGTCTCCAACTTATGGAGGCGGAGTTCCTCAATTTGTACTGAAACAAAAAGATTTATTAAAAGCTTTGCTTCTTGGTTTATTTCTAGGAAATGTAGGAGTTGGCTGCCCAAATCCTTTATTTAACGCTGTGATCATCCCTCAAATAGTTGCAACGGGAAGTCCATTTCAGGGATTGGTTATTATGCTAGTTCAGGCGCTGGGCCGAATAACTCCATTATTTATTCTGGCTTTCTTGGCAATTCTTGGAATCAACGCTACGAGTTTCTTAGTTAAGCATAAAGAGAAGGTTACGCAAGTTACTGCCTGGACAACACTTTTTGTTGGTGGGTTTTTGTTGACTTTGGGTGTGTTCGGGCACGACTGGTGGACCCTATCGGGAATTCACTCGCTTGGCGAGAAGATCACGCAAGAGGGCACAATAACAGATTTATTGGGCAGTAAGGTACAGCAGTTTGGACATACACATTCTGCGCCGGTTGGAGGATCTTCTTGGTTATTTGGCTTGCCTATTTCTTTAGGAACGCCAGTTCTTATAATTTCCTGGGTATTCCCAATGCTTTGGTACTTGGTTAAAAGAGAAAAGAATTTAGTTTCAGTTCCGCAAGAACAGCAAGCAACAGAAAGAAAATATCTTGGTCTTTTGACTTGGTTTTTTGTTTCGATTTTTGCAATAATAATTACAATTGTAGGTTTCTTATTGCCCCACATGTTTACTGCTCACTGGTCGGAAAAAGCAACAGATCGTCACGATGAAGAAATGAATACGGTTCAAAATATAAATGCTACAACTTCGGATTTTCACTCCGTACTTTCAAGTCAATCGGAAATTCAAGCCAGCAAACCATTTGTTCTTAAAATCTCTTTGTATGACAAGAAAGGTTTGCCAATTACAGATTTACAGTTAGACCATGAACGAATTCTTCATGTAATTTTAGTAAGCGAAGATCTTAATGAATTCAAACACGTGCATCCTGAAGACTCAAAAGATTTTATAGTCGGTACTCAAGCCAATGAATTTGAGGTTCCTTTAACTGTCTCAAAAGCAGGACGTTATAGAGTTTTGATTGATGGATCAAGAAAAGGAATGGGAGGAGTATTTGATACTGTTTGGCTTGAGGTTTCAGGCGGGAAACAATTGGTTGCAATAACAAAAGATCTTAGTCGCACTCGTATTTTCGATGGATACGAAGTAACCCTCGGCATAGATTCTGACAAAATAAAAGCAGGCCATGACTCACATTTAAACTATTCTATTAAAAAAGACGGGATTGCAGTTTTCGATACAGATGAATATTTGGGAGCTGATATGCACCTTGTATTTGCTCCAGCTGATCTTTCAACAATGATTCATGCGCATGGCATGAAAGAAAAAACGGATTCTTCAATAGAAGCACACGAAACTTTTTCATTCCCGGGACTTTGGAAAATTTATGGACAATTCCAGCATAAAGGAAAGGTCGTAACTACAGAATTTATGGTTGAAGTTGAGCAGGAAATAAACCCAATGGTTCAACCTCAGACACATATGGATGACCATGGGCACTAATTAAACCTGACAATAATTGTAGATTCTATTATGATTACTATCCAATTTGTCACATCTCCCGGCTGTACACATTGTGCCCAAGCGCGAAAGGTTTTTGAAGAACTCAAGCCAAAATATCCTCAAATGCAAATAGAAGAAATAGATGTAACAACCTCAAAAGGCATGGAGCTTGTTACAAAATACAGTATTTTCTCAAGCCCCGGGATAATAGTAAACAATGAGCTTTTTGCAACCGGAGGCTTGGATAAAGATGCTTTTGCGAAAAAACTGGATTCATTATAGTAGCCTAATAACTTCACCTCAAACAATCTATTGCAGAAAACGACTAGCTTTTGCGCATCATATCTAATCCTAGCGCAACGACTATTATGATAATTCCTAGCAAAACATTAGCAAGTGATGGTATTAATGCCGAAAGCAGTAACCCAAGTCCCAAGCCTAAAAGGCTATGCGTTATTGCATGTGGTGTAAAACATGATTTCATTTTAGCATTCATTTATAAATCACCTCCTTTCATATCTACCCTATCTTAGACATATTTTTAGAAAATAATCAAGGAGGAGAAAAATTATAATGCAAAGCTATCCCACCTTATCCCACCTTAGAGGTGGGATGACCTTAGATTTGACTTGGTATCAAAATTAGTATTAAAGTAAAAACAGGATAGATTTAAAGGAGGTGATCTTATGTACAAAAAAATAACCGACTATTTCCAAAAACACGTAGGATATAATTCGATAGTTCATGTAGTCGGCGGCGTAGGCATAGGAATTTTAATTACTTCACCAATTATAAACCCGCATCCGGTTCGCTGGGGCCTTGCTCTTTTGGGAATAAGTATTCTGGGTCATCTATATGCACTGGCGGCAAAGAAATAACAAGAAATATGGAGATGGCAACGCTTGCAGGAGGCTGTTTTGGTGCACGTAGGCTAAATTTTTCCAAGCTGTTTTATTCTACCAGTATAAATCCCATCATTGAGTCAGCATGGGCAGAGCAATGGTAAGGATAAATACCCGAAGTCTTAAGAACTATTGA
>MFNM01000044.1 GCA_001782085.1 Candidatus Levybacteria bacterium RIFCSPHIGHO2_01_FULL_37_33 | reverse complement strand
CAATCTTTGGACATTCGGAGAAAGAAAAGCTAATAATGTAGGATCTTATCTCCTTAAGATGCTTCAGTTCTATGCAACTTCATCATTTGGGGTTATCTTTATTCAGACAGGGACTATTTTTCTGCTGGGTTCTATTTTCGGCCGTGACAACAGATTACTTATAAATGTCTACTTCCTTATTGGAACGGGATTTCTTCTTATATGGAATTTTACTATCTATAATAAGGTCATCTGGCGCAAAAAGAAAACCTCAAAATGAAAATTTTTATGCAAAAGCTTAAAACTTTTGTTTTAAATCCTAATATATTACTCATATTAATAATCGCTTTAGCTTCATTTCTGAGGCTTTATCGTATACAAGATTACTTGACTTTTTTAGGGGATGAGGGAAGAGATGTCCTGGTTGTATATAATATCCTCCACGGAAAATTAACTCTCTTGGGTCCTACAGCATCTGTTGGAGGATTTTTTTTAGGTCCTATTTACTATTATTTTATAGCGCCATTTCTTTTAGTGTTTAATTACAATCCGGTTGGCCCGGCAGTCATGGTTGCTCTTTTTGGTATTGCTACAGTCTATCTTATCTATAAATTCGCCGGGGAAATATTTAATTCTCGCGTCGGTTTAATATCTGCGCTTTTATATTCAATATCGCCCGTTGTAATTGCATATTCAAGGTCTTCGTGGAACCCAAATGTTATGCCGTTTTTTTCGCTATTGACCTTGCTTATTTTATATAAAGCGTTTCAGAAAGATAAAGTCTGGTTAATTATCTTATGCGGATTACTGCTGGGAATTACTATGCAACTTCATTATCTGGCTACATTCCTAGCTGTAATTATTTTTACATACGCCTTTTTTGCAAGGATACTCCTTGTCAGCTTTGTACAAGGAGTATCCTTGTTGAAGATGATAGAGAAGATCTTAAAAGATTATTTTTTTATTATTTTAGGATTTATTGTGGGCTGGTCTCCCTTTTTAGCATTTGAACTTCGCCACGGTTTCTCAAACATAAGAAGTATAATTAAATTTATTTTTACATCGGGAGATACCGGTTTAGTAAATAATTTTATTGGAAATATCTCAAATGTCTTTTTCCGGCTTTTCGCAAGACTGATTACAAATTTCCCGCCTCCCGAGCAAGTTGCCATAGGTACCCATCCAAATACTACAGTTTGGTATTATCTGACTTTGTTTCTTGCTATTGTTTCTGTTTCTGTACTTTTGTATAAGTTTGCTAAGGTTTCTAAGGGTTTGGGAAAAATTAAGGAGAACGTGAAGCTTTACCAATTTTTGCTTTTGATTATCTGGCTGGTTGTGGGGATCGGTCTTTTTGGTTTTTATAAAAAGCCCATATACGATTATTATTTTGGTTTTATGTTTCCTCTGCCGTTTATTTTGGTTGGAAATACTTTAGATTTTTTTATGAGAAAGAATGCTCTTTTAAAAATTGTATCAGTCGCTGTCTTTTTATCATTAATTCTAATTAACTTAAGCGGTGTTCCATTTAGATATCAACCAAACAGACAGCTTGATCAAGTTAAAAAAATTTCGGAGTCCGTTTTAGAAAAGTCGGATGAGAAGCCATTTAATTTCGCACTCATAACGGGAGGAAATTCCGATCATGCTTACAGATATTTTTTTACACTTGAAACTAAATCTCCAGTGATAATTCAAAATTCCCAAGTTGACCCTCAGAGGAAAAGCGTTACAGATCAGCTTTTGATAGTATGCGAAATTAATCCCTGCAGTCCCTTAGGACACCCTCTTTGGGAAGTCGCAGGATTCGGCAGAGCAGAAATTGTTGGTGAATGGGATGTCTCAGTCGTTAAAGTCTACAAACTGGTGCACTATAAAGAGAAATAACAAGCTATTGCCAAGGGTGTCAATAGAAATCCACCTCTATGGTGGAATAAATGTAAAATCCTTTGATATAATAATCAATGATTATGAGAAAAGGCATCGACTACATTGGCGTTGGGGTTGTTTTCTTTTGCCATGATGGAAATGGGAATTTCTTGATGAGCAAAAGATCTAAAAACACAAGAGACGAGCATGGGAGATGGGATCCGGGCGGAGGAAGCATTGAACTAGGAGAACCTGTTGAGGGTGCTTTAGAAAGAGAGATAAAAGAGGAGTATTGTGCCGAAATAATTCAATCAGACTTTTTAGGATTTAGAGATGTACATAGAATCGATGAAAAAGGAAATAAGACACATTGGGTTGTCCTTGATTTCAAAGTATTAATTGATAAAGATAAAGTCAAAAATGGCGTTCCAAATGAACATGAAGAGATTGGATGGTTTAAATTAGATAATCTTCCAAGTCCGGTTCATTCCCAATTCCCAACTTTTGTTAAGAAGTATAAGTATAAATTGAAATAATCCGAGAATTTATCCTACATGGTGAGCATCAAACTGGAGAATAAAAAACCCCAAGAAGAATCAAGGGGTTTTCTATTGTTTCTTAAAGGTTAATTCTCCACGCCTGTCAAGCAGGCGAGCTCGTCGCAAAAGAGGCGACTGCGCTCCTATCGATAGGACCTTCAAGAAAGATTAACCGCCGATCCTGTACATTCCTGTACCGCAGACCGGGCATTTGCCTTTAAGAGCCGGCTTACCGTTTTTCATGGTAACTTTTTGAGCATTTGGATCATCTCTTTTTGCTCTGCATTTTACACAATACATTGATGCCATTAATAATTCACCCCCTTTCAATAACTTATCCCCGGGATTGTTAACAAATGATTTTTAAGTAAAAAGAAAATAATCAATTGGGCAATAAGTATTGCACCGGTAACAACTCCGGTTTTGGAAATATCGGCAGTTAAATAAGTATGTTTTTGAGGTTCTGCCAGAAGAGTTGGGGAAGTTTCTTTTATTCTTGGAATCTCTTTTTCAAGAGAAGGAACTTTCTGGCTCTGCAGTTTGTAGAGCTGGCGATGAAGATCTGCGGCTATTTTTTGTCTTCGCGTTTTCCTCATTGAGATAGAGCCTAGATTACACTATTGACACGCAGGCTGTCAAGAGGCTAATATAGATGGATATATATGGTACCCAATTTTGTCTTGATTATATCCGGCGTATTTATTGTTTGGCTTTTAATCCTGACAATTTTTTTTTGGCAAATGTTTTCCCACTACGCAAGGCTTACAAAAGGAGCAAATAATAAAAATTTAAAGTCAATTCTGGAAGATGTTCTCTCCAAAATTGATCTTCATAATAAAGATATTGAATCTATTAAAAAATACTGCGATAATCTAGAGAGGGATGGACTCTTGCATGTTCAAAAAATTGGACTTCATAGATTTAATCCCTTCAAAGATACGGGAGGAGACCAAAGCTTTGTGCTCTCTTTAGTTGATGGAAGCGATACCGGTATAATCATTTCGGCTCTTTATTCACGTTCCGGAACCAGATGGTATGCAAAAAGAGTAGTGAACGGTAAAGGCATAGAACATGAGCTAACAGATGAAGAAAAAAAAGTATTAAAAGCAACTAAGAAAGAAAATTAATGGAAAAAAGAAAACTGTTCACCATAGCATTAATAGTTTTTGTATATATTATTTCGGCCGGAATTTCGTATGCGATTTTTTCAAATTTGGGTTCTTTAGAATCGATAACTTCTCCGATAGGATTACCGACAAAAGGCACAGAGGGTAAGGTTGTTTTTGATTCCAGTCTCCCAAAAACAGAAAGCTGTCCGTTAAACGGCGTTTTATATTCCAAACAACAGCGGGATTGGTGGGAAAAACATAGACCATTGGGAGTTATGATAGAAAACCATAAAGAAACAATGCCGCAATCTGGATTATCCGGAGCCGATATTATTTACGAAGCCGTTGCCGAAGGCGGAATTACACGATTTCTTGCAATATTTTATTGCCAAGATGGTGGGCAGATTGGGCCGGTTCGTTCGGCAAGAACTTACTTTATAGATTTTCTCTCGGAATACGGAAACTATCCTTTGTATGCACATGTGGGGGGAGCAAATCAGCCAGGGCCTGCAGATGCTCTTTCACAACTTTCTGATTATGGATGGACTGCCTATAACGACATGAATCAATTCTCGATAGGTTTCCCGGTTTTTTGGAGAGACTATGATAGACTTGGTCATCCGGTTGCAACAGAGCATACCATGTATTCAACAACTGAAAAATTGTTGGACTATGCAAAGACTGCCCGGGGTTTAACCGAAGTAGATAAAAAAGGAACTCTTTGGAGCAAAGGTTTTCTTCCATATTCCTTCAAAGATGATGAGAGTTCCTCCAAAAGGGGTCCCGCGCAGTCTATTCATCTTGAATTTTGGAATTCTATGCCGGATTACTTTGCGGACTGGGCTTACGACCCTTTAGCAAATCTATATAAAAGAAGTACGGGGAAAGAGGCTCATTTTGACAAAGATACAAATAAACAATTGACTTCGAAGAATATTGTAGTATTATTTATGCAGGAAGTAAGCGCTAACGACGGGTACGAAAATAACGTTCATCTTTTATACAGAACAAAAGGAGCAGGAAAGGCGACAATCTTTATGGATGGAAAACAAATAAAAGGTACATGGAGAAAAGATGGCAGAACCGCCAGAACATTACTTTTTGATTCAAGCGGTGCGCCCGTTGAGCTTAATAGAGGACTTATTTGGTTTGAAATTCTGCCCACGGATGGAGTAATAACCGTAAAATAATATCATCCAGGGCTTATGCTTTCTGATTTAATTACATCAAAATCTCGAATAAAACTGCTTGGTGTTTTCCTTGGAAATCCCACCGAAATGCTCCACGTTAGAGAGCTTGTGCGAAGGACGAGCGATGAGATAAATGCCGTAAGAAGAGAACTTTTATTTCTTGAGAGGAAGGGAATTTTGTCCAGGGAACCCCGAGCAAACAGAGTTTATTACTCGCTATCCAAAAATTACCCATTTTATTTTGATCTATTAAAAATAGGAATAAAAAATGTCGGACTTGGAGCAGATATTTTAACAAATAGGGCAAAAATCGGAAAACTGAAGTATGCGATGTTTTCCGGTAAATTTGCAAGAAGAATGAAGGTTGAGCCGGACGAGATAAATCTTCTTTTAGTTGGAACCGTGGTTTTGCCCGAACTCACGCTTTTAATAAGAGCAGAAGAAAAAAGGCTGAATACCGAAATAAACTATACGGTTATGTCTGAGGAGGAATTCGATTTTAGAAAAAAGAGAAGAGACCCCTTTATAATTTCTATCCTTTCAGGTTCTAGGATTATGTTGATTGGGGATGAGGAGAGCATGCTGGAATGAGAGGAAACTCCCGTTTTCTATTTTGGCTCATAATTCTACTGACTCTTCTTTCTGTGTTTATAAATTTACCAAATCTTCAGAAAATTTCCCTAGGTCCTGTAAAAAATTTAGATATTGATCCGTCTTCGGTTTTAAGGACATTTAGAATTGGGAAAAATTTAGAGTTTCGGAGGGGACTGGATTTGGAAGGCGGAACATCCATAACTTTTAAAGCAGACATGTCGGATGTCCCTAAAGATCAAATGCCCGATGCTTTAAATTCTGCTAAAACTGTAATAGAACGAAGAATAAATCTTTTTGGAGTATCGGAGCCGGTTATTCAGACTGCAGCTGTTAATGGCGACTCAAGAATTATTGTAGAACTGCCTGGGGTAACAGACGTAAACCAGGCAATAAATCTAATTGGTACTACTGCACAGCTTTCTTTTTGGGAGCAGGGGGCAAGTGAATCTGCAAGACAAGCATCGCCATCAGCGTATCCATTGGGAATAGTTGAAGTTCTAGGACAAAATGCCAAAAAAACAGATCTCTCAGGCGGGGACCTTCAGCGCTCAAGCGTTACTTTTGACCAAAATACAGGAAATCCTCAAGTCCAGTTAGTTTTTTCCGGTAAAGGTGCTGAAAAATTTGCAGATATAACAAAAAGAAATGTTAATAAAATTGTTGCTATAGTTCTAGATAACCAAGTTATAGAGGCTCCCAGAGTTAATCAGGCAATTCTAACGGGAAATGCAGTTATTACGGGAGGCTTTGTGCTTGCGCAGGCAAAGCTTTTGAGTACAGAGCTTAATGCAGGGGCACTGCCTGTTCCTTTTTCGGTTTTAGAGCAGCGGGTAATTGGTCCGACTCTTGGAATAGAATCGCTTAAAAAAAGCCTTCTGGCTGGAGTTATCGGATTTTTAATAATAGTAATTTTTATGAGCATTCTTTATGGAAGACTTGGGATTGTAGCAAGTCTTGCGCTGGTTGTTTATGCACTTTTGGTTTTATCAATCTTTAAAATCAGTAATCTCACGCCCTACGGAATTACCTTGACTCTTTCCGGAATTGCCGGTTTTATTCTTTCAATCGGAATGGCTGTTGATGCAAATATTTTAATTTTCGAGCGAATAAAAGAAGAAAAAAGACTTGGGAAAAGACAGGAAGAGTCAATCGAGATTGGGTTTTCAAGAGCATGGCCTTCCATAAGAGACTCAAACATCTCAACTCTTATAACGAGTGCAATCCTTTATGAATTTGGAACAGGAGTCGTTAAGGGGTTTGCGTTGGTTTTGGCAATCGGAGTTTTAGTTTCTATGTTTTCGGCAATTGTTGTGACCCGAACATTTTTGCGATTTTTCTATGAAAAATAAAACACTGGATATTATTGGTAAAAAGAATTTATATTTTGCGCTGTCTTTGATAGTTGTTGCCCCGGGGCTAATTGCGCTTTTACTTTTTGGGCTTAATTTATCAATAGATTTTACCGGAGGATCAAGACTGACCATCTCTTTTCCTCAAAAAGTAGAAAAAACTACCTCTGAGAAAATTAAGAATACACTAACTAAGGAAAATCTCAAAGTTTCAACAGTAGAAACTTCTGGCAACTCTTTGCTTATTAGAACAAGCCCAATGGATCAGAAGCAAAATATTAAGTTTGTCAATACGCTTTCTAAAGAATTTAAGGGTGCGAAGGAAACTCAG
>MFNM01000043.1 GCA_001782085.1 Candidatus Levybacteria bacterium RIFCSPHIGHO2_01_FULL_37_33 | reverse complement strand
CAATAGTTTTCTTATGCCCAGAGGTCCACGATTCATTTTTGAGAATGCCTTCTACCACGTCTTTAATAGAGGCGTAAATAAACAGCCCATTTTTCTTTCAGAAAAGGATTATTTGTTCTTTTTAAAGAAGGTTAGGGAGTTGAGGAAGAAATACGACCACTCAATCTACTGTATTTGCTTAATGCCAAACCACTTTCACATTTCGATACAAACACGGAAGTCGCCTATATCAAAAATTATGTCATCACTTACAACAAGTTACTCAATGTATTTCAACCGTACTTATAACCGTGTGGGACCTGTTTTTCAAAACAGATTCAAGAGTATTTTGATCGAGAATAATGAGTACTTTTTAAAACTCTCGCAATACATTTATCTTAATCCTGTTAATGCAGGACTGGTGAATGACCCGATGTTGTACAGATTTAGTAGCATACGGGAAGCGGTGGGAAAAGAACCATTAAGTCTTTTAGATGAGGATATTATCCGCTTGGCGGGAGAGACAAAGGGAACACAAAAAGCTTACGAGAAACTTATCTACGATGGAATTTTAGAGGATCTGTCAGAAATTGATAGGTTATTTGAAAAGGAAGAAGCAGTTTTTGGAACAAGCAAATTCTCTACCATGGCAAAGAAGAAATACTTAAGAAGGAAGAATAAAAGAAGAAAGAACAGAAATTATGCTTAGTTTGGACTACCAAATCAATTAGTCTCAGGACCGTCCCTAAGCGGCCTAAGCGGCCTAAGCGGCCGGTTATACTCTAACTTTTATAGCGGGGCTCATGGTGGTTTTCAAAAAGATTTTTTGAATGTTTTCGGGTTTTACAGCTTGTACAATTGCATTTATATTATCCGCAAGTTTTTTGTCTCCAAAAGAAAATTTACCAACGGTTAAGTGAATCAGCGGTGCTTTTGCTTCGGTCTTAAAAGAAATTTGCCCCGCCTCGTATTTTTTTACAAGATCCTGCGGGTTTTGAGTGATAGTTCCGTTTTTTGGATTTGGCATAAGTCCTTTTGGACCTAGAATTTTTGCAATACGTGCAAGCTTTGGCATAGCGTTTGGGTGGGCTATTAAGATATCAAAATCTATATCGCCTGAATCAATTTTGTTAATTAAAGTATCAAGTTTTACTTGCCCTGAGCTTGCTTGTCCTGAGCTTGTCGAATGGGCCGAAGGGTCGTCGGCAATTGCGACTCTTGTTTTCTTGCCGGTTCCGTGGGGAAGAGTAAGGCTTGCGGAAATTCCCGTTCTTGTTGTATTTAAGTGAAGCTCGACTGTTTCGTCAAATTTTGCTTTTTGGAATTTTGCCAAAAATTCCAAGGCCTCGCTTATTGGGTAAACTTTTGATTTATCTAATACTTGTGCGCTTGCTCGGTATTTTTTAGATCTTGCTTTTACTTTTACAAATTTTTCTTTCTTTTTTTTCTGTGTTTCAGTGGTTGCAGGTTTTTCATCAGATGTTTTCATTGCAGTCTCTGAAACACTGAGTTTTTTCGAAGTACTGAGTTTTTCAAGTTCCTCCTCGCTGGGACCAACTTCCACAACTCGCTGCCCGCCCTTTAAACCCGGAGCCTTAACAGTCTTTTTTGCTTCTCTTTTTTCTTTAGTTTTTTTCTTCTCCTGCTCTTCCTGCTCCGGTGAGCCGAAAGTTTTTACTCTAATTTTTCCCATAATTGCTCCTTTGGAGCAATAAGTTATTGGTACTTTGTTTATAGTTCATTGCACTGCTACGAACTCATAACCCATAACTAATTACTCTGTATCTACTCCCATCGATCTTGCTGCGCCTTCTACAATTTTTATTGCCTGTGCAACATCACTAGTATTTAGATCGTCCATCTTGGCTTTTGCAATTTCCTCAACCTGTGTTTTTGTAAGTGTTCCCTCTGATTCTCTTCCCGGTTTTTGCGAACCCTTTTCTTTGCCTATTGCTTTTTTAATCATTTCGGCAACCGGCGGCTTTTTGGTTATAAAAGAGAAAGTTCGATCTTCGTAGACAGTAATGACTGCGGGAATAATCGTGCCTTTCATTTCCGCTGTTTTTTCATTAAAAGCCTTAACAAACTCCATAATAGGAAGTCCGTGCTGTCCTAGCGCCGGACCAACCGGCGGAGCAGGAGTTGCTTCGCCTCCCGGAATATTTAATTTTATAATTGTTTTAATCTTTTTAGCCATGACTCGCTTTGCTCGTAATACTACAAATAAATACCAATACTACCAATTATCCAAACGAATTAACGATCTTGACCGTTTTGCAATTTAGATTCTACATCGACTTTTAACTGTTCTGCCTGCGAAACCATTGCCCTTGAGGCATTTTCCAAGTGCTTAGCTTGCATAGAAATGTTTTTTGCAACTACTTCTGTCATAAAATCAAAGTAAGGATCAGATGGATCTGTCTCGTATGCCGATCGTGCAAGGTCCCTCGTAAATTCAATTGCTTCTGCGGTATTTTTCATAATTTTGCTACTTGTAAAAAATCGAGCTCAACAGGTGTTTCGCGTCCGAAAATTGAGACTAAAACCTTAAGTCTTCCTTTTGTTTCGTCAATTTCATCGATAGTTCCTAAGAAATCCGCAAATGGCCCGTCGATTATTTTTACTGCTTCCCCTTTAACAAAAGCAGTTTTGTAAAGAGGTTCTTCCATATCCATAAATTTCCGGATTGCTTCAACCTCTTTCTCCGAAATCGGAGTCGGTTTGTTTCCCGTCCCAATAAAAGAAGTTACGCCCTGAGTGGTTCTTACCAAAAGCCAGCTTTCATCGTCCAAAAGCATTTTAACCAAAATGTATCCTGGAAATATTTTTTCTTTTACAGATTCCTTTTTTCCGCCGGAGACTTTTATCGTGTTCCTTTTGGGAACGATTATATCGAAGATTCTGCCTTCAAATCCAAGGCTTTGAACTCTTTGTTTTAAGGATTTGACAACGCGGTCCTCATGACCGGAATAGGTATGAACTATATACCATTTGGCATTATCATCAACTTTTGATGCTATCTTTTTTTGCTCTGTATCTTCTGTCTTTGTTGGTTCAGCTACTTGATCCATAATTTAACAATTGAGCAACCAATCTTATTTACCTAACAATACTTGTGTTAATTTTGTCAGTATAAAATCGATGCCTCCAAGAAAAAGACCGACAATCAAACTTACGGCAATCACTACAAATGTGAGCCGAACAACTTCTTCTCTTGTCGGCCAAACTACCTTTTTAAGTTCCTCCTGGACCTCTTTTAAAAAAATAACAGGTGATGCCATACATTGGTTATGAGCTAGGGGTTATGAGTTCGGAGTAATATTTGTCTCATAACTCATAACTAATCTACCCATAACTGTCTGATTTTATCAGATTGCAGTTGACATGTAAATAGCCGAGAGGGTAAAATAGACTTTACGATTGTTCAATTGCTATATTGTTCAATTGCTATAGCGAGGAACGAATAACTAACTAACTTATTATGAAGAAAATAAGAAAGGCTGTAATTCCCGCGGCTGGGTTTGGCACCCGATTTCTGCCCCAAACCAAGGCAATGCCTAAGGAGATGCTTCCTATAGTAGACAAGCCCATTATTCAATATATAGTCGAGGAGCTGGTCGATGTTGGAATTGAAGATATTATTATTGTTACCGGATATCACAAAAGAACAATCGAGGATCATTTTGACAGACCGAGTCTTGAACTAATCGAAAATCTAAGAAATGGGGGAGACAGCAAACTTTCCTTTATTGAGCAAGTCGAAAAGATAGCGAATATGGCAAACTTCGTTTATATAAGACAAAAGGGACCTTATGGAAACGGAACCCCTCTTATAAACGTTGCTGCAATTATTGGCGATGAACCATTTATCTATACATGGAGTGATGATTTTATAAAATCAAATCCTTCCCGGTTTAAACAGCTAATCGATATCTACGAACAGTACGGCTGTTCTGTCTTAGGAGGAGTAAGGGCAAAAAGTGATGAGGACTATGATAAATATGGATTTGCAGGAGGGAAAAAGATAAAAGACGGGCTTTTAGACGTAGAAACGATAATTGAAAAGCCGGGCAAAAAGAATGCACCGTCTGATCTCGCTACGGTTTCGGGATTTATTTTTACGCCCGATATTTTTGAATATACTCAGAAGGCTCTGGCAAACTTAAATGAGGGAGATGAGCTTTATTACAACGATGCCCTAAAACTTATGCTGTCCTCGGACATTAGGGTTTTGGCGGCAGAAATTAAAGGCGGAAAATACTATGATACCGGCAATAAGCTTGAATATATGAAAACAGTTATAGAACTGGGACTTGAGCATAAGGACATCAGTGTTGATTTCCGCAAATTCCTCAAGAGTCTTAAACTTTAAATGAAGAAAAAACTGCTTTTTTTCTTAGGACTTTCTTTTTTTTCGGCTTTCGTTTTTTTGTCCTACTCAGTCCATAAAGATTTATTTACTCAAATCGATTTTGATACGACTGTAAAGCTTCAGGATAACATTTCAAGAAGGTTTGATACCTTGTTTTCGGTTTTTAGTTTGTTTGGGTCTGTAGAAATTCTATCTCTTTCTTTACTCTTCTTGGTACTTATAAACAGAAAGGTTAAGAGTGCTTTTGTACTATTGCTATATGTTTTGACATTGTTTTTTGAGCTTTTTGGAAAGGTCTTTATTGTTCATCCCGGACCGCCGTATATGTTTTTCCGCTATGATATTCCGTTTAATTTTCCAAGTTCGTATGTTTCGCCGGGATCATCTTATCCATCGGGTCATAGTACCCGGACTGCTTTTGTATCGGTAATATTATTGTCTTTGATTTTAAGATCAAAAAAATTATCAAAATTTCAGAAAATGGCAATCTCAGGATTAATACTGTTATTTAATATAACCATGTTTACAAGCAGAATCTATTTGGGAGAGCATTGGATTTCTGATGTTTTAGGAGGAGCGCTTTTAGGTTATTCTATGGCTTTGATTGCGGCAGCCGCGCTTTAAGGTTTATAAAATTGGAGAAAGGTCTATTGTTTTACCCGAGCAGTTTTCTCTAAGTTTATATACCTTCACAGAATAATTTGAATAAGGGTTTTTGAACTTCTTCTTAAAGTATAAATATTTATTAAGACCTCCCTGCTGTTCTTCACGCGCAACAAAATAGAGCGGATAAGGAGATCTAAGGCAGTCAAAAGATAAAAATTGAGGTTTAAATAAACGGGTATCAAGATAAACACTTTTTAGATTTGCGTCTTTATATAAATAGGTAAGTATGGCGCTTTCCGGATTTCCCGTATTTAAGGCAACTGCAGCAATTGCATGTTTATCTCCGGCACCATTTTTAATATAGGAAATAGCTTCCAAAACTCCATACCCCGATGTTTGGCCTTTTATATATAGAGTTTCAGTGTATTGCGAGAATCTGCCCATTGACAAAAAATATTTATCGGGAGAAAAAATGATTATTCCAGATATCACTGCCGGCAGAAAAATTAAAACAAAAAATGGCACAAGGATATTAATTTTTAACTTTTCCGAAATCAATCGTATTCCATAGATGGAGAAAATGACAAGTATTGGAAGAAAAGAAACTAAATATCGTTGGGAAGTGCCTTTGATTGTGAGCGCTTGGATAAAAATAGATAAAAATAGATAAATAACTAATTTTTTTGGAGAGTTTTTGTTTTTAAGTACAAAATATACACCAATCAAGCTTGAAATAAAAACGAGAGGAGTTATAAAGAAAAAGGAAATCTCTAAATTTCCAAACAAATTTTTCACCCATGCGCTTATGGGGAATCCCAACAACTCTTTTGCAGTAAAAACAAACCTACTGTTGGTTGAAAGAGTCGACCAAAACTGGGGATTAATAAAAAGAAGAAAATCTACCGTCGCAAAAGAGAGAAGTACTGCGATAAGATTTTTTAGTAAAATTCTACTATTTTTTATAAAATAAAAGATTAATACAAAAATAACAGAAATCAAAAAAATCAAAGCGCTGCTTTTAATAAAGAAACCAAAACCAAGAATTATCCCAAGGATAACAGAGTCTTTAATTTTTTTAGATTCAGTAACTTTTAATAAATAGTAAGCCGACCAGACTCCAATAGCGCCGATTGCACTTTCCATCAAAGCCTGCCTGTCGTAAAAAACAAAAATAGGAACAATAATATAAATTAACGATGAGAAAAGAGCCACCCGTTTGCTAAAGTATTTTTCCGAAATTTTATATAGACCAACCATAGTCAAAAAGCCGGCGATTACCGAAACAAACCTGCCCGCAAAAAGGGGATCGGAAATAAAACTTTCAAATATGCCGAAAATCCACATAAGAAAAGGCTGTTTGGCATCGTAAAGGGAGTAAAAAAGTGCTCCCGGTATATGAGTTTCTCTAAATCCCCAGTCAAGATAAATTGCCTCGTCGTTGAAGATCGGAAGTTTTGTCAAGTTAACTAATCGGAAGAGAAAATACGAGATAGAAAGAATCATCAGGACACTATTTTTAATAATTGAATTAAGCATCTATAGAAATTATATTTCTACTCCGGAGAAAAAACAATGCAGTTTTTAAAAAGAGAATCTTTGAGGGGACAAAGGGAAGGGAACCAGGTTGACCCCGATTTAATCGGGGTTGACTTTTTGAAATGATATCTTCTATACTATGTGTGTTCTTTGATATTGGAGGTAGTTGGAGAATTTTCCTCTACAAATTCACCAGATATGAGGTACCCCCACCTTTTTAAAAAAGATGGGAGAACAAGGTGTCTTTCGGGTCAAGTGCGCTTGAGTCGATAGCCTATCCTATATGTCATATACGGGGAAACGCCAACCATACTCGGTATCAAAGACAGAAATTATTAATTAAATATTCATCTTCCTTTCTACTAACCCGATAGGGCTGTTCTTTATATTTCATTTTTGATAAAATTACAGTGGATTGCCGTCTTAGCTCAGCGGTAGAGCAGCTGTTTTGTCCCAGCACAAACTTGCCAAGTTTGATAGAATTTGGTCTAGAAGTGCGGGATCCCGTAAAACTAAGCTTGCCGAGATAGCTCAGTGGTAGAGCAGCTGTTTTGTAAACAGCAGGTCCAGGGTTCGAATCCCTGTCTCGGCTCAACAAGCAAGTTTTACTGGGATAAACAGCAGGTCGTCCCGATTGAGTCGGGACAGACGGCTCACTTCGCATTCGCTCAGTGCAAGCTTGCTCTGAGGAGCGAAGTGACGAAGAGCTAAGGTGGCGGAGTAGCAATCGCATCTGGCTGTAGACCAGACGTCCGTAAGGACTCCGGGGGTGCAATTCCCTCCCTTAGCACCCATTCACCTGCATAGCAGGTTCAGGGTAAACTAAACTGAGTTTATCTTGAGGAATGAAATGACGAAAGGCCGACATGGCTCAGTGGCAGAGCAAGTCATTGGTAATGACTAGGTCGCGGGTTCGATTCCCGCTGTCGGCTCACATTCGGTTGCTTTTTAAGCAACCTGCGTGTAAACTTTACAAGAAAGGAGAGCAATCTCAATCTAAAGCTGGAATAGCTTGCATTGAGGAGTAAAACGACGAAATGGCAAAAAAAGGAGAGCATAGAATAACTGTAGGTTTGGTTTGCACTGTTTGCAAAAACAGAAATTATGTAACAACGCGGAATAAATTAAATACCGAGGAAAAATTAAAACTTATAAAATATTGCAGATACTGTAGGAAAAAAACCGAACACCGTGAGATAGATAAACTGAAGTAGTTATGGGTAGCTTGGTTATTAGTATAACTATGAACTCATAACTTCAAACTCATAACGATATTAGGGACGTGGTGAAATGGTTATCACAGCAGTCTCCAAAACTGCTTTTCTCAGTTCGAATCTGAGCGTCCCTGCTGATATATTTTGATATAGTCATATTTGAATAGCGTTCAAAAATTACTGTTCGGACTGACTCAGCAACATAAAACTGGTACGCTATCCATACTTGCTTCTTGACAAAGTGTATACTTAAATGTACATTTAAATAGTTATGGACTATATTAGCACAACTGACTTAAGAACTAAATCTTCACAGCTTATAACCTCTCTTCTAAAAGGCATGGAAATATCTTTAATCCATCGATCTAAAGTTGTTGGGGTTATTAAACCTGTACAAAAATCTGCAAAACCCTTAACACAAGAAGACATAGATAATCTAAAAAAATTAGCAAAAGAGCAAAATGCACCCAAGACTTCCTATAAAGAGCGGGAAAGAATATATCGCAAGCATCTAGAAGAAAAATATGGCAAAGATCTTTCTTGATACCAACTGTTTCATTGATGCTGTTGTTAGGAAACCTGAAAAGCAAATTCTAGACAGCCTAAAAGGCAACACTCTTTTCGTATCGGTTTTGTCGTTGCATATTTACTGCTACGTATACAAAATAAAAATACCCAATTCAATTCTCCTTTCACAGGTAGAAAAATTTCAATTAGTAGATATTACACAAGATCTGGTAAATAAAGCATTACTTGGTCCCACGAATGATTTTGAAGACAATGCACAACTGCATAGTGCAGCAGAAGCAGAATGTGATACTTTTTTAACAGAAGATAGAAAGTTATTAGATATGAAATTTTTTGGTAAAACCCGAATTATAAATAAACTATAACAGCAGATACTTAATTTTTCCATTCTTGATTTGTTAAGGACTTGATGATATTCTCTTAATATGCTTACGAAAACCGATTTAAGCCAAATTCGAAAAGTAGTTCGGGAAGAAGTAGAAAATGAAGCGCAATCAATAAAAGATGAACTTGGAGCAGGCATTACTACGTCTCGGATGAGAATTCAAACCGAGATTAATGAGCTTAAGGATAGAATAAAAAATCTTGAGATTAGAGTTTCTAAAATGCACAAAGAACTAAAGAAAGAAATAAAAATGGTATCGCATTTTCTCGATAAAGAAAATTTACTGGTCGTAAAAAGAGTAGAGAAGATAGAGGAGCATCTGAGTCTCACAAGTCCTCAATAATTAGGATTTTCTGATTTCTTTAGAAACTACTTTTCCGTTTTCGTCAATCTGATAAATAATTACTTCTCCTGTTGCGATTTCCAAATTTTCAACATCGGAGTCGGAAAGCCCGTCAAGGTATTTTACAAGAGCTCTTAAGCTGTTTCCGTGAGCAGATACAAGAACATTTTTACCATCTTTAAGTTTGGGTAAGATCTCGCTTTCATAATATGGAACGGTTCGGTTATAAACATCTTTTAAAGTTTCTCCGTTTGGAATAGGAACATCCCAGCCCCGCCGAAGTTTTTTAAATCCTTCTTCTCCAAGCTCTTTTTTAATTTCCCACTTGTTTTTGCCTGTATAGTTACCATAATCCCTTTCGTTGAGGGCAGAATTTTCAAAAGTTGCAAGATTTATGCCAAGTACCTTTTCTATTTCCTCAAGGGTTTGTTTTGCGCGAATTAAAGAAGAAGTATATGCTAAATAAAACTTTATATCTTTCAAAAGTTGTCCCGCCTGTCTTGCTTCTTCCATTCCTTTTTCGGAAAGCGGAGGATTTTTCCATCCCGTCCAAATGCCGCGGGCGTTCCAAGTTGATTCTCCGTGTCTGACAAGTGCCAAAGCTGCCATAGAAAGAGTATATCAAATTCCCAAAAGTTTTTCGGCAAAAGACAGGAGGTTAAAAATAAGTTCTCCTAAGGAAAACCCTCCGATTGGGAAAAGAAGGAGAAAAAATATTATAAAAATCCCAATAGAAGAAAGCGAAAGATAAACCCTTGCCTCTTTTTCGGGCAAAATAAGGGCAAAAACCTTTGACCCATCAAGCGGAGGAATAGGAATTAAGTTAAAAATCGCAAGAAGAAGATTAAGCTGGACTATTTTTGTCAGAATCCAATAAATAAATGGTGTAAACAAGCCCGATTGTAAAAATGCGCCCGACGATAAAGTGAAAATTTTGATTAGAAAACTTGCAATGAGCGCTATAAAAACATTTGTTAGAGGTCCTGCTAGAGATACAAGTGCAATATCTTTCCTGCCTTCTTTTAGATTAAACGGATCAACCGGAACAGGTTTTGCCGCACCAAAAATAACAGGGGAGCCGGAGATTATAAGAAGAAGAGGGAGAAGGATACTCATAAATGGATCTATGTGTTTTCGAGGATCAAGCGTAAGTCTTCCGGCAAGCCTTGCTGTTGGATCTCCCAGTTTTTCTGCAACAAATCCATGAGCTACTTCATGGAAGATCGCGGAGAAAATAAGGATTACTAAAATCAAAAGCCCGGATACCAAATCCATATTGTTTAAACTCTCACCATATGATATCATAAATGTCGCTCGGAACTAAATTTTTTCTCGGACCCGCAATCCGCTTGATGTCCATTCGAAAAAATTTGTTCCTCGCTTTAAATCTATGGCAATGAAATGTGAAAACTGCGGAAAAGGAATAATGTACGGGCACAATGTGTCCCATTCAAAAAGAAGGACCCGAAGAATCTTCAAGCCCAATCTGCACAAGGCAAAGGTTGTTGTTGGGGGAATTTCAAAAAGAATGAAGCTTTGTTCAAAATGCTTAAGGCTTCTTAAGGGGAAAAGTACGAGAGATATTAAAAAGAGAGAGCTTACGGAAAAGATTTCATCAGCTGAAGCACAGCCTTCGGTAGCTGCGGTTTAAGGTCTAGAATTGTTCAATTGTTCTATTGCTAAATTGTTAATTTTAATTTCTCCAAAATGTCTTTGCCCTTCGAATATCCGTTAGTGAAATCTTTATAAGAAACGGGATTTTTTCCTTCAACTTGAATTTTCTGTTCCGGCAAAAACTTAATAATTTTTTGTACGTCAACCCCGCGGGTCGAGCCTGCAACGATTTGAAGTTTTGTCCAGACACCCGGCCAGGGATGATATGCTCTTATCATCCTAGCAATTTTTATAGGAGAGGGGGGATTATCCAAATTTATAAGACCGTCATTTTTTTGAAGAAGCTTGGTAAATGTTGCTTTTGAGTGGATCTGTTGTCGCGGTTTTAGATATCCTTTTATATAGTGCTTGATATTTTGATATATTAAATCAGCTCCAATTTCGAATAATCTTGCGTAAAGAGTATCAGCAGTATCATCTTCTAGGATTTTTTCTTCTTTCTGCGCAAGAATCGGGCCGTGATCTACTTTATCGTCAAGTTTGATAATTGAAATTCCGGTCATATTTTCTCCGTTTAAAATTGCATTTTGAACAGGAGTGGGGCCTCGATATTTCGGAAGCAGAGAAGGGTGAATATTTATGATTCCTTTTTGAAATATCTTTAAAACTCTCTTCGGAATTATCAAGCCAAAGTCTGCGAGAATGGCAAGCTGACAATTGACCATTGACAATTGATCATTGACAATTGAATTATTCAAAGAAGTTACAGAGATATACTTAATTTTATTTTTATTGCAAAAATGGGGAATAGGATTGGAAGGATTCTGTTCGGTAGTTATGACAAGAGAAAGGTCAAAGTTTTTTTTAAGAACTTCAATAATCGGAATAACATATCTTGAGCTTCCAAAAAAAACGATTTTTTGCTTCATAATTCAAGTTCTTCAAACACGTCCTGTCCTTCTTCGTCTTTGTAAGATTTATACAGCTGGCCTTTTTGCTCAAGCACTCTTTTGGTAAATAAAACTCCGTTTAAATGATCTATTTCATGCTGAATAATTATAGACAAAAAACCCTTAAAAATTTGCGTATGGTTTTTCCCTTTTTCATCGATATATTCTAAAGGTAAACTTGGTTTTCTTTTAACCTCTCCCCAAATGTTTGGGAGAGAAAGACAACCCTCAAGCCTCGCCGGATGACTTCGCTTTTTTCCCGCCTCAGTGGGATCCCGCTCTGCGGGACTTTCTGGGAAAGTCTCGTCTTTTTCTTCTAGGATTTTCGGGTTTATAAATACTCTAACAGGAGACTTTGGGGTAGGTTTTATTATAAAAATGGAGAGTGGTTTTCCTAATTGAGGAGCCGCAAGGCCTACTCCTTCGGGGTCTTTTGCCAAAAGAAGGGCTTGTTTCATCTCGCCGATTAGTTTTTTATCGATTTTCTTAACAGGTCTTGCCTTCTGAGAGAGAACTTCCGAAGGCGCCGTAATTATTTTTATCATCTAGAAATTATAGCAGAAGACAGGCTAAAAAAGAAGAATACTCTAGCAATATGAAAAAATTAACCAGGCGAAGCATTTAAAAGTAGAAAGCTTACCTTTTTAAGTCTTCAAAGAAAATATAGCAATAATATAGAGAAAAATCAACAACTTATTGATATAATTCGATTATGAAGACTTATATAGGCGACTCTAAGCTTGAGGGTAAAGGGACTTTTGCAAAACATCTATTAAAAAAAAGCGAGCATATAAAAACACTTTCAGGTGAAATAATAACACTCGATGAAGTTTGGAAAAGAATTGAAAACAGCGAAGAAAATTATGATGACCCTCTTAATTTAAACGAGGAACTTTTTCTTGACCTTGACGAACCCTCAAGGCAAATCAACCATAGCTGTAATCCTAACGCTGGAATGAGGGGTCAAAGCGAGCTGTTTGCAATCCGAGACATCAATCCAAACGAGGAAATAACATACGATTATTCGACCACTGTAGGTACTCACATTCCTTCTGAAATTTGGCACATGAAATGTAATTGTGGCGAGAAAAACTGTAGAAAAGTAATTGCAAATGTTCTATCTATTCCTAAAAAACAACTTGAAGAGTACAAGAAACTCGGAGCATTACAAGATTATATCTTTAAACAATTAAAATCTACAAAATAGGATTATGGAAGGACTAATTCCTCTGTCTTAGAAATGCGGGGATGTCCAAGATATCCCTAACTTTCAAGGCTAATTTCTTTATAAACAACCTAAACGAAAAGTTTACCTTTTTAAGCCTTAACTAATTCTAACACCTTATTTGTTAAATTACAATGTCAATGAGTTAACTCAAAACTTGATATTTATATAAATATGAGGTATAAACCATATATGGCCATATTAGATTTAAGTAAAATAATAAAAAAATATACAAATAAGTGGGTAGCTTTAACATCAGATAATAAAAAGCTAGTGGCTTCTGGAAATTCCCTTAACGCTGTTTTAATATCTGCACGTAAGAGGGGTATTGAAAATCCAAGCGTATTTAAAGTTCCGAATGTAGACAATTTACTTGTTGGATAATGAATTTCCCCTACGCAAAGGTCACTGATATTTCAAGATTTCCAAATTATAAACGAACTCTCCCTTGGATAAGATTTGGAATTTTCAATCCCCTAAGCCCTAAAAAAATTATTTATCCATTAGGTCTTGTTGACTCGGGATCTGATATAACATTCGTAACGCACGAAATAGGAGAGCAACTTGGATATGATATTGCTTCTGTAGAAAAGGGTGAAGTGATTGGTGTTGGAGGAGGAAATATTGATGTTTATTTTCATAAAGTGGGTATTATAGTTGAAAATATAAAAAATAATAAAGATTTATATAAATTTGTTGATTTAATTGGTTTTACATATAAAGACTTTCCTCTTTCAATGCCTCAGCAAACAGCAATTTTAGGAACAATGGGATTTTTTAATCATCTAAATGTTTGCTTCAAATTTCCAGCACAGATTACAATAGCTCAATAGTGCTTCGTCGTACAATCATGGTTATAGGACTTTGGCAAGAGGTTATTCTAATTATTTTTTCTCAAGAGTCTTTAGGGCTTCTTTTGCCCCGGTGTCGGAAGAGCTAATATATGTTAAAATATATTTCATCTGCCCAATTGCTTTGTCTAAGAACTCTCTGTTTATTACATTTCCATTTTTGTCCACCGCCGCCTGATTGTAAAAAAGACCCAAAGCGTAATGCGCGTCTTTATAATCCGGTTTAAATTTTACTGCTCTCTCTAAAACCTCGATTGCTTTATCAATATTTCCGCTCTGTCCCTCAATTACTCCCAAATTATAAATAATACTTGCGTCATTTGGCGAAAGCTCTGCAGCTTTTTGGACAGCCTCAAGAGCCGATGGAAGAAATTGCGAATCTACCTGCGCAAGTGTATAGAATATTCTAATTCTTGTTTTCCAAAATACAAAATTATTCGGGTAAGATGCCACAAGATCATTGCTTGTTGCTATCGCTTCCTTACTTAATGTTGATGCGGTTGTTGCCGAAGCCGTTGCATTCTGTCCGTCCTTTTGGCTTAAAAGCTGGGTTGCTAAAATCGCATCGTTTATTGCCATTTCGTCTCTAAAGACCGGCTCATCGCCTCGCGCAAGGACTGCCTTATGAAGATAAGGGTATGCATCTTGGTAAAGACCAACGCGATCCAAATTATATCCATAAGCATATGCCTTGTCTGCATTCCAGTAAGATATAAGAGTGAATAAAAAGTAAAAACCAATAACAACTGTAATAATAGTTCCCATCCACTGAAAAGAAGAAAGTTGAGGGCTTGCAGTTGATCCATTCTCCTTATTTTTGAAAACAAAAAATTCCTTTTCCCCATTTATCATATTTTCTAAAACCAAAACAAATGCGGGAATAATAAAAAAATAAATATTTACAATAACAACAGAGAAACCAAAGAAATTTGTAACAAGAATAGTAATGTATCCTGCGATAAGACTAATGCTGATCAGATTATAATTTTCTTCTTTTTTCCTAACCGAGTTTAAAACTCTTTTAAGCGGTAAATACAAGAACCAGCCTATCATTAAAAGATAAGCTAGGGTTCCAAAAGTGCCGGTTGTTGCCAGATAGTTTAAAAATTCGTTGTGCGCTTTGTTGTAAAGAAAATTCCATTCCGAAGTCAGATTATGGGCAGGGCTTTTATACTTATAGTAGGCAAATGCAAACGTTTCTACTCCTGTTCCGAAGATCGGATTATTCTTCCAGGCTTCAATTGCCCCTCTCCAAACTAAAAGCCTGATTTTTCCGGAATCTGTTCCTCCAAGTTCTCCTGAATGCGCAGGAGCAGGTTTTTCTGCTTTGGTTTGTGTTTTGGCAGGCGGCGGGCTCAATCTGTTTTTTACTTCTTGATAAGAGAATTTACTTAAGATTGAGAAAGGAAGACCAACTAAAAAAGTAATTAAAAGAAAAATAGCAACAGGGATAGCGAAATTTAATACTTTGAATTTAACCTTTTTAATATAAAAATATGCGAATAGAAGGAAGATAAAAGCGATTCCCACAGCAATTATTGCCGATCGCGATCTTGCATAAAGAAGATCCGTATAGAAAAGAATTGATGAAATAGAATAAAAAATGCCTAATCGATTGATTTTAAATGTGCTTTTTAGGTTGAATTTAAAATTTTCAAGTAGAAAAGCTATTGAGATAGGGAGAAGTATCGAAAGATATGCTGCCAGCCAATCCGGCTGTCCTAATGTTGAGAATATTCTTATTCTTGGCTGAAAGTCGGCTCCCCAGCATGAAACATCAAGGTTTCCTCTAAAAACCAAACATGTCGGATCATAACCAAAATGTGAGGGGAGTCCCCAGGCAGAAACAATTACGCCAGTTATTATGCTTAAATTAAGAAATCTTTTTATAGCTTCTATTGGGGTTTTAAAAATTCCATCATCTTTATTAAGAAAAATGCTGACAAAAGCGTAGTAAAAAAATATGTACAAAATTATCGAAAGCAGTCCTCCGTTAAATCTTGAATAATATCCCCAAACAGAAATATGGCGGTCCCAGGAAAAAATTGTCGATAAAATTTGAGACAAAAGAAAAAGAAGAATAGGAATATCAAGGGGAGTTCTTTGTATTCTAAATTCTTTTTTAACAATAGACTTGATAATCCATGAGACTGCGATAATAATGCCCAGGCAAAAGGCAAGCCACATTTTGTTAAATTCAAAAAGTTCGGAGGTGTCTCCTGCAATTGCCAGAGGAATGAGCAGAAAGATGGCGTAGAAAGAAAATTCGATAACCTTGTTACAAATTTGAATAAGTTTCATTAAAATTTACTAGTTAAGCTAATGAAAAAATCTCAACCTCAAAATCTCAAATTCTAAATAATATTTAAATTCAAATTTCTTAAATCCAAAATGTTTTAAATTTTGATATTAATATTTAGAATTTATTTGAGATTTGTGATTTTGAATTTGTAATTTTATTTAGAGTAGCACATTAAAAAATTTTGGGCAAGGAGGGGGATATAAATACTACCAATATCAAATACTGCCAATAAATACCAATCCCAAAATAAATGCCAAATTTAAAAGAGAAGAGTTGTTTAGGCTGTACAATGTTACGCTATAGCGTAGGTTTGTAATAAAATTTAGAATATTTAAAATATTGTTGATCGGCACGAATGTCAATACGGTAGGCAGAAAAATCTAGGGTCGGGGAGGAAGTGAACGAATCATCTCGGATGCACTATTTGCAAGTTGAGTTTCTTTTGTCTGTGTCTCAATAACTCTCTTGTGGGGCGATTCTGTCTGATCGATACTTTTCTTGACCCTACCCTGAAATTCTTCCGGAGTTCCTCTAAAGGGTTTTGCGTTGAGATAATCCAAAAGTAAAAAGGCTGTATCTATTGACTCTCCAGTCTTCCTTGTTCTTACTATTTTAACACAGTCTCCACTAACTATAGTTTCTTCTGCATAACGACCCATATCATCGTTGCCGTGTTCCAGAACTTTTAAAATTAGAACTCTTTTGTCATAAACTCCACCCGCTCCATTAGCTACTTTTTCCCCGACTTTGACAAAATATTGACCTTGGGTTTCGACACTTGCTTCCATATCGTCCATAAGTTTGCTCATTGCAACTTCTTTTTCTGCCCTTGCTTTTGCAGCATCTTCTGCTGTCATTCTCTTGCCTTGTTCAGTTGGGGAAATTACACCAGAGGCTTCGAGATCCTTTTCGAGGGTTTCTGCTTCATCCGAAGTAAGGGCAGGTGCTTCTGGACCTAAGGTACGTCTGTCTACATCTTTGGGCGGCGGGGGTTGTTGTCCTTCCCATACTTAAAATATTTCACATAGAAAAATTTTTGTCAAGGTGTTAAGATAAGAACATTGTTTTATTGTTTCGCTCACCGACGTTCACTTTATTGTTGTATTGTTGTTGACAATTGAACAATTTAGCAATGTAACAATTTACGAATATGTTTGATAAATTTTTTGGTTTTTTTTCTCATGATATCGGCATTGATTTGGGTACTGCAAATACCTTGGTTTGGGTTAAGGGGAAGGGAATTGTAATTAGAGAACCCTCGGTTGTTGCGATGCACAAAAAAACCAAAAAAATTATTGCAATAGGAAGTGAGGCAAAGAAAATGGTCGGAAAAACTCCGGCAACAATATTAACTGTGCGTCCCCTGCGAGGGGGAGTTATTGCAGATTTTGACGCGACATCCAGCATGATTTCTTATTATATTCAGTCGATTCACGAAGTCGGAAATGTTTTTCCTGTTGCGTGGTCAAAACCCAAGGTAGTTATAGGAATTCCCTCTGCAGTTACCGAGGTTCAAAGAAGAGCTGTTTGGGAAGCGGCGTTGTCTGCTGGAGCCCGAGAAGCTTTTTTAATCGAGGAGCCGATGGCCGCAGCAATCGGAGAAGGAATTTCGGTTTTTGCTCCGACGGGTGCCATGGTTGTAGATATAGGAGGAGGAACAACCGAGATTGCAATAATTTCCCTAGGCGGAATTGTAGTAAGCAAATCTCTTCTTTGCGCAGGGGATGAGATGGATAGGGCAATTATGCATTATATAAGACTTCGGCACGGTCTTCTTTTGGGAGAAAGAACCGTGGAAGAGTTAAAAATAAAAATAGGAAGCGCATACGAACAAAAGTCAAAAGTCAAAATTCAAAATTCAAAAGCTGAAGAGAAAGAGATATTAAAACCGGAAAATGAAAAAAACAGAGACAGAGTAGCGGTTGTAAGAGGGCGCGATATCGAAACAGGTCTTCCGAAAAGTTTAAGGGTTACAGAAGTTGAGGCAAGAGAGGCATTAGCGCCTGTTCTTTCTGAGATAATTGAAGGAATCTCCGATGTCTTAGAAGATGCGCCTCCCGAGCTAACAAGCGATATCTTAGAGCACGGAATCCTTTTAACAGGCGGCGGAAGTCTGCTTCCCGGAATAGATAAAGTTATAGTTGAGCGAACTCATATTCCTGTAATAAAATCCGAAGACCCTTTAACAACAGTAGTAAGAGGAACAGGCAAGGTTTTGGAAGATACCTCACTTCTTCATAGAGTCAAAGTCATCGGCGGCCTCAAGTAAACCACAATTAACAATTAACATTTAACAATTTACCTTTTAATTCTTGTAAGATTTGGGCAAAGAGTTTAAAATTGACAATATGGCGAAAAAGGAAAATTTTACTTCGGTTTTTTTATTTTTTGCAATTTTAGCTCTTATTATTTTTACTCTTTCAAAATTAGGTTTCTTATCTCTTCCCGCTTCGATTGCGCAAAAAGCACTGTCTCCCATTGCGGGAAGTGTTTACTCGGCATTTAATTTTTTCTCAAACCCCTCAAAAGATTCAACAATAAGTAAAATCAAAGAGGAAAACAGGGGGCTTGTAAAGAAAATCGTCAGCCAGTCAGTTTTGCAAAAAGAAAATTCTGCTCTTGCCGATCAATTTGCCACAACATCTGTTCGGTCTCAAACCTTGCTTACGGCAAAGATAGTTGGTGCGCCCAGCTTTATTCCGGGAGTTTCGAATCCGCAAAGTCTTATTATTGATAGGGGAACAAAAGATAATGTCAAAGTCGGAAATGCGGTAATCTACAAAGATAATTTGGTTGGAAAAGTCACAGAAGCAAATCTTTATTTTTCAAAAATCGATCTTATTACCAGCCCTTCTTTTTCCACAACGGTTAAGATTCTAAGGAGTCAAGCTGCTGGAGTTATTAAAGGAAAAGGGGAGAAACAGATGATTTTAGATAATGTTTTGCAGTCTTCGGATATTAAAGTATCAGATATTATTCTTACAAAAGGCGATCAGGATATAAAAGGAATAGGATTTCCTCCAGATTTAACTTTAGGCAAATTAATTTCTGTTGCGAAAAAACCGAGCAACTTGTTCCAAAAAGGGGAAGTCGTTAGTCTTTTGGATTTTTCAAATCTCTCAACCGTTTTTGTAATTAGATATTAGGATGTGGTTTTTTGTAATTTTGATTTTAATATTGGCGCTTCTTCAAACTTCGGTAACAACACTGCCTTTAGTTTTTTTGCTTTTTTTAAATGCCGCGGTTGTTGCAAAAAAAACATGGATTTTTCCTATCGCTTTCTTAACGGGACTTGCGCTTGATGCTCTCCTTCTTAATCCTTTGGGGAAAACGAGCCTTTTTCTTGCGATTTTTCTGTTTATAATTCTTCTCTACGATAAAAAATTTGACATACAAACCTTCCCTTTTGTTTTCTTAGCCTCATTTATAGGAAGTTTCGCCTACTTTATTGCGTTTCAAATTCCAAATGTATTTACTCAAGCAACAGCGAGTGCCGCTATTAGCACTTTATCGTTTTGGATTTTAGTTGGGTTAAATAGATTTAACATAAAAGAAAAGGCAGGTTTTAATGAAGGTTAAAACAGGCGTAGCATTCCCGGATTTTATAAGCAGCGAAAAGCCTCGGCGGGGCGGTCATTATTATAAAACACAATACCAAATGCGAGATATTTTTCTTCCAATTATTCTTTTTTTAGCAATAATCAGTATTTTTGCACGGCTTTTTTACATTCAGATTTTCCAAGGGTCCGATTTTAGAAAACTCTCCGACAGTAACAGAACAAGAGCAATAACGATTCATGCACCCAGGGGAGTTATTTTAGACCGAAACGGTAATCCGCTTGTCTATAACGTTCCGGGATTCCGGCAGGTAGTTGGAGGAAAAACAAAAATAATAGATACCAATCAAGCTTTGTCTTTAATTGCTCAGGGCAGGAAAGATTTAGAAGTAGATTCTCTAAGGTCCTATCCATACAAAGAAGCTTTTTCCCATGTCTTAGGTTTTATCGGCCAAATCTCCAAAGAAGAATTAAAATTTCCAAAGTTTGCAGATTATAAGGGAGGAGATTTAATAGGAAAAATGGGAATCGAAGATGAATACGAAGAAATTTTAAAGGGGATAGATGGAAAACAACTGGTTGAGGTAAACAGTTTAGGGCAAACTGTTCGAAAACTTGGTCAGACAGATCCGATTTCGGGTAATAACATAACTCTTTCTCTTGATTTTTCTTTGCAAAAAGCAGCTTTTGAGGCAACAAAAGATGTAAAAAGGGGAGCGGTCGTCGTTACAACTCCAAAAGGAGAAGTCCTTGCTTTGCTTTCTAAGCCATCTTTTGACCCTAATCTTTTTACGCTGGGGCAGAATTATAATCCATCCTCACCAAGCAGTTATTTGTCGGTGGAAGGTATTTTAGCAGATGATAAGGATCAGCCGCTCTTAAACCGCGCGATTTCGGGTACATATCCGCCGGGTTCAACATTTAAGCTCGTCGTGGCATCTTCGGGTTTACAAAATAAAATAATTGATGAGAATTTTGAGGTGGAGGATACCGGGACAATTAGCGTAGGTGCCTTTTCTTTTTCGAACTGGTATTTTACTCAATATGGAAAAACAGACGGGATGCTTAACGTAGTTGGGGGAATCAAAAGATCCAACGATATTTTTTTCTATAAACTTGCAGAAAAGATAGGCGTTAATAAGATATCCCAAACTGCAAATGAGTTCGGTTTAGGGCAAAAGCTAGGGATAGATCTTGCGGGAGAGGCAAAAGGGCTTGTACCAACCACAGATTGGAAAGAAAAAACAATCGGCGATGCCTGGTACTTGGGAGATACATATAATTATGGAATCGGACAAGGATATGTTTTGATGACTCCTCTTCAGGTGAATTACTGGACACAGGCAATTGCAAATTCAGGAGCACTTTATAAACCCCATCTTTTCATGAATTCAAAATCAACTATAGTTAAAAAAGATTTACTGACTCCTAAAACAGCTGATCTTATCCGGCAGGGGATGGTTGAATCCTGCAGCCCCGGAGGGGTTGCATGGCCGTTGTTTGAATTTAGAATTCATAATTCAAAATTAAGAATTGACGGGAGAAATTTTATGTCGGTTGAAGGAGCATCAGGATCGGCTGATATGCGGGAAGTATCAATAGCATGTAAGACCGGTACCGCTCAGCATGGAGGAGAAGAAACACTTCCTCATGCATGGATTACTCTTTTTGCGCCAGCCTATGATCCTCAAATAGTACTGACGGTTCTTGTTGAAGAGAGCGGAGAGGGGTCAAACATCGCCGCCCCCATCGCAAGGAAGATTTTGGAAGAGTATTTTAAGAATAAATGATAAAAGCGGTTTTATTTGATGTAGACGGCGTTCCCGTACAACACTTTCGAGGTTGAACCTTGAAAAGACTTCTGAATCAAGCTTTTTGATATTTACTTTTGGGAATTTTTTAAACTATTATTAATAATATGGATGAGAGAAATTACTGGTTGGGGTTTTCGGTTTTTTCGGGAATCGGACCTTTTAAGTTTAAAAAAATTTTAGAAGATTTTGGAACTGCCAAAAAAGCGTGGGACTCATCGGATATCAAAATCAAAAAAAATCTTGGAGAAAGTTTGGGAATAAAATTTGTTGATTTTCGAAGCCAGTTCTCAATAGAAAATTATCTTAAAAGTCTAAAAAAAGAAAATGTTTGGTTTTTGACGTTTGAGGACAAGCATTATCCAAATCTTCTGTCTAAAATAAAAAACCCGCCTTTTGTTTTGTACGGCCGGGGAATTCCTTTTGAAAAATGGAACGAGGAAGAAATAAACAGAACTATTGCAGTTGTTGGGACTAGAAAAACAACTCAGTACGGAAGAGAAGTAACTCGAATTTTAGCGAGCCAATTATCTCAGGCCGGTTTTACTATAGTATCTGGTTTGGCTATTGGAGTGGATGCGATTTCTCACAAAACGGCGCTTGAAAATGGTAATAAAACAATTGCGGTTTTAGGATGCGGAGTCGATTGCTGCAATCCTTCGGAAAATCTAAGTCTGTATAAGCGGATTATAGAAGAGGGAGGTGCGGTTATATCGGAATTGCCGCTTTCTCATCCGCCGACTAAAGGTTCGTTTCCTGCGCGAAACAGGATCATTGCAGGGCTTTCTATTGGAGTTTTGGTAACCGAAGGCGCGGAAGATTCAGGATCTTTAATCACTGCAAATTATGCATTTGAGCTTGGAAGAAAAGTTTTTGCAGTTCCGGGACCGATTACCTCAAGTCTTTCCAAAGGCCCATTTAGACTAATTCAAAAAGGGGCAAAACTTGTAACAACTCCTCAGGATATTATTGATGAATTAGGAATTAAGAATCATGAATTAAGAATTGGAAAGATAAAGACTAAAATTGCAGTCGAAACAAAAGAGGAGAAGAAAATCCTCGAAATTTTGGAAAATGAGGCTTTGCATTTTGATGAAATTGTAAGAAAATCGCAATTGGATTCTTCAAAAATCGGAAGCCTCCTTTCGATTATGGAAATCAAGGGACTTGTAAAAACTACAGATGGAGGATTTTATAACATTGTCTCTTGACACTTTCTATATAATGTATTCACAATAAATAATCTATGAAGTTGGTAATAGTTGAATCGCCTACAAAAGCGCGGACAATTGGAAAATTTTTAACAAAAGACTTTGAGATAAAGGCTTCTATGGGGCATATAATGGATTTGCCTAAAAGCAAGCTTGGGGTAGACGTTGATCATGGATTTTTACCTCAATACGAATTGGTCTTGGAAAAGAAAATGATAATCTCTGATTTAAAAGAATCAGGCAAAAAAGCAGACTCCATTATTTTAGCAACAGATCCGGACAGAGAAGGAGAGGCCATCGCCTCGCACATCAAAGATGTGCTCGGCTCAAATGAAAAATTAAAAATTAAAAATGAAAAATTTAAACGGATTGTTTTTCACGAGATCACAAAAGAAGCAATTGAGGAAGCTCTTAAAAATCCTCGCGACATAGACCAGGATTTGGTAGATGCGCAAACTGCAAGGCGCGTTTTAGACCGATTAGTCGGCTATAAATTATCGCCTGTCTTATGGCAAAAAGTGCGAAGGGGGCTTTCTGCAGGAAGAGTTCAGTCGGTTGCCTTGAGGCTTATTGTAGAAAGGGAGAGGGAAATAGAGAAATTTAAAAAAGAAAAATACTTTACCATTGCTGCAGTAATGGTAAATTCCAAATCACAAATTGCAAATAACAAAGAAGAGACAGAATTCGAACTAATTGAAATCGACGGAGAAAAAACAGAAGTTCAAAAAATTCATGATTTGTACGATGGTCGGTACAGAGTTACAAAATCAATATTTGACAGCGAGAAAAAGGCAAAAGAAGTCGCACGGGACCTCAATAAAAAAAACTTTACAGTGTCGGACGTTTCAAAAAAAGAAACCCGAAGAAACCCATATCCTCCTTTTACAACATCAACTCTTCAGCAGGAAGCATCAAGACGATTGTTTTTTTCGGGAAAACGAACTATGACTTTGGCTCAGAAACTTTATGAAGAAGGTTTTATTACTTACCACAGAACTGACTCGGTGGTAATTGGGCAAAATGCGATCTTTTCTTTAAGAAATTATGTTAAAAAAGAGTACGGTGATAAATATCTTCCGGAGAAACCGAGATTCTACAAGACCAAACAAAAATTAGCACAAGAAGCACATGAGGCGATCAGGCCAACCGGCCTTAACAATCAACCATCAACAATTAACAATCAACTGGGGAGAGATTTTTCAAGACTATATGATTTAATCTTTCGTCGTGCTGTCGCATCACAAATGGCAGACGCTATTATCGAGTCGACCACTGTCGTGGTCGACTCTCAAGTTAAAAGTGAAAAGTTAAAAGTGAAAAGTTCAGAATATAAACTAAAAGCGAATGGTTCGGTTTTGCTATTCGATGGTTTTCTCAAAGTTACGCCACAGGCGTTAAGCGATAATCTTTTGCCGGATTTTAAAGTAAGCGAGGAAATTAATTTCAAAGAAATTCTTCAAAAAGATCACGAAACTACTCCGCCCCCAAGATATAACGACGCATCTTTAATTGCAACTCTGGAAGAAAAGGGAATTGGAAGGCCCTCAACGTATGCCACTATTGTCTCAACGATTGAGGGGCGAAGATACATAGAAAGAGAAGAGGGGCGGTTTGTTCCAACACATGTGGGGATTGCTGTAAATGATTTTTTGGTAGAAAACTTTTCTTCTATAGACGATGTTCCTTTTACGGCGCAGATGGAAGATGAACTGGACGCGGTTGCAAGCGAAAAAAAAGAGTGGGTTCCGGTGATAGAAAAATTTTATGGTGAACTTGCCCAAAAACTTGAAGATGTTAAGGGTGCGCAAAGAGTTAAGATAGAAACAGAAGAGACAGACGAAATCTGCCCTAAGTGCGGTTCAAAACTGGTGATTAGAATTGGAAGATTTGGAAAATTCTTATCCTGCAGTACATTCCCAAAATGCGATTTTACAAAACCTTTCCTTGAAGAAGTGGGAATTCCATGTCCTAAATGCGGGCGCCGCCCAGAGGGCTCTGCCCGGCGGGGGGGACAAATTATACTCAGAAGAACGCGAAAAGGCCGCAAATTCTATGGTTGCTCAAATTACCCAAAATGCAACTTTGCCAGTTGGAAATTGGAGGATATAAAAAAAGCAAGTTTGTCATCCTGAACTCGTTTCAGGATCTTAATTTTCTTTGTACTTTTGATCGCAAAAGTACCAAAACTCGCGAGCTTGTGAAAGTCGGTTTGTGAGGAATCCCCCTGATGCACTCGCTTCGCAAAACTTTACGGCCTTTGTTTCAGCGCTCGCACTAATTGAAATAATTATTAATCGGTGAATTTGCGAAGTAGTGAGCGAACCATTATGGTGAGTCGAATCTAAAGGTGGAAAGGATTTGGTCAAATAATTTCTTGTCTGAAAGACCCGCCGGACTAATATTTGCCCATTGCTCATTTGAGTTAAGTACAAAGAAAGCACCTGGGCTAATGGTGTTCTCATAGGCATCATATCCATTTATTGTTATCTTAATTTTGTTTGGGTTATTGATATATTCTGGC
>MFNM01000042.1 GCA_001782085.1 Candidatus Levybacteria bacterium RIFCSPHIGHO2_01_FULL_37_33 | reverse complement strand
TTTAAAAAATTTGCCGTTGAGGTACCGGGCCTAATTCCCGGTATAAAACCGCCATATTTTTGTATTTCCTCGGCAATTTTTTTAGGATTGAAGATAACTGCGGTGTAAAAATATGTAAATCCGACAACTAAGAAGAAATACAAAAAGTTGTAAATAAATCCGGTTGGATTAAACCAAGCTGCAAACGTTGTTGCCACATTACGAAGGGCTTCATTACTAGAGGCAGATAAATAATTTGCAATAAGCGAAGGCATCAAAACTAAAGAAACTGCAAAAATGATAGGAATAACTCCTGCCTGATTTAATCGCAGTGGAAGATGTGTCGATTGACCGCCGTAGATTTTATTTCCTCGAACTCTTTTTGCATAATAAACAGTGATTTGCCGGGTTGCTTCATTTATGATAACTATCGAGGAAATTACCATTATTCCCATCACCGCAAAAACTAATATGTTCGATATGTTCTCAGCATTTATAGTTGATACTGTTTGTGCAAAGGAGACGGGAAACACACCTACGATCCCTGCGAAAATAAGAAGAGAGATCCCATTTCCTATTCCCTTCTCGGTTATAAGCTCTCCAAACCACATAAGAAGAATCGTACCCGCAGAAACAGTAGTAATAAAAGCCAAAAGCTCAATTGGCGCAAGAAGATTTATAATCGACTGACTTCTTAAAAGGGCATACATTCCAATAGACTGAAGAACCGCAAGAGGAACCGTTAGCATTCTAGTATACTGATTAATTTTCTGTCTCCCTGTCTCTCCTTCTTTTGACAACTCTTCAAGCTTGGGGAAAACCATCGTCAACAGCTGAAGAATAATAGAAGCATTAATGTAGGGATTAAGACCCAGAGCCATAACAGAAAAATTCGCAAGGGTTCCTCCTGAAAAAATATCCAAGAGTCCTAAAAATTGATTCTGGGCAAAAAGAGCTTTAAGCTGGACGACATTTACGCCGGGAACCGGAATATGGGCAAAAATTCTAAAGACTACGAAAATTGCTGCCGTAAATAAAATTTTCGATCTGACATCGGGTGTTTTAAAACTGTTTCTGAAAATCGATAAAAGATTTTTCATTCTATTCTACCTTGCCGCCTGCTTTTTTAATTTTGCTTCCTGCTCCTTTTGAAATTGGAAGCTTAATAGTTAAGGGTATTTTTAAATCTCCTTCGCCCAAAATTTTTACTCCATACATCTTAGCATCTTTTTCATCCACAATTCTATTTTTAATTAAAGTCTCAATATCAACTATACTATCTTTTTTAAGTAAATTTAGAACCTTAATATTTACAACCAAAGGTTTTTTCTTAAAAACTTTATTCTTTCCCTTGCCGCGTCTGAAAGGAAGTCTTTTTATGAGAGGCAGTGCTCCTCCTTCAAAAGAAAGAGATATTTTCCCTCTTGCCTTTTGTCCCTTAGTTCCTCTCCCAGCTGTTTTTCCACGACCTGAACCATGCCCCTGGCCGAGTCTCTTTTTCGAGGGTTTTTTAATTTTTTTAAGTTTATCTAAAGCCATTTTATCTCTCCTTTAATTTCTTATATCTTTGCGAGAGTCTAATAAGCGCCTCTATAGTTGCGTAAACATTACTTGCTTGATTTTTCGTTCCCAAAACTTTAGATGAGATATTTTCTATTCCTGCTGCTGTAACAACACTTCTAACAGCACCACCTGCGATAACTCCTGAACCGACAGGGGCAGGTTTTAATAAAATCTTAGCAGCTCCGGATTTAATATCTATTCTAAAAGGAATCGTTCCTTTAATAATTGGGACTTCTATTAAATGTTTTTTAGCGATAGACAATCCCTTTTTAATTGCCAGGGAAACATCCGGAGCTTTACCAAGACCGACTCCGACTTTTCCTTTTTTATCTCCGACAACCATGAGAACCGAAAAGCCAATCTTGTTTCCGCCCTTTGTTTTTTTGGAGACTCTGTTTACCTGGATAATTTTCTCCTCAAAATTACTATCTGTTTTTTGCTCTCCTATCTTTATTTTAAAGTCTGCCATTAAAATTTAAGTCCTCCTTCTCGAGCACCCTGCGCTACTTGTTTTATTCTTCCATGATATGCGTAGCTTCCTCTATCGAAAACTGCCGTATTTATTTTCTTGGAAATTGCCAGCTTTGCTAAAAGAAGACCTAGCTCTCTTGCCTTATCGGATTTTTTTCCTTTTATTTCTTTTCCCAAATTCTTTTCCGATACTCCCAGGATAGTCTCTGCCTTATCATCATCGATAAGTTGCGCATATATAAATTTATTTGATCTATGAACGGAAAGCCTTGGTCGCGCGCAAGTGCCTTTTACTTTTGACCTTACCCTTATTTTTCTTTTAATTTCTCTACCAATTTTATTCATTATTTTACTCCTCCTACTGCCTTTGCCGCCTTTCCTGCCTTTCTCCTTATAACTTCCCCCTGATATTTAATACCCTTTCCCTTGTATGGTTCAGGCGGCCTGATGGCTCTAATTTTTGCCGCAGTATTTCCAACTAGTGCCTTATCGATTCCGGAAATAATAATAGAATTATCCGCAACTTGAAATTTTATACCTTCCTGCGGCTTAACTATAACGGGGTGGGAAAAACCAAGATGAAGCGTTAAATCTTCGCCCGATGTTTGGGCTCTGTATCCTACTCCTGAGAGTTCTAATTTTTTTTCAAATCCCAACGAAACTCCGTCAATCATATTTGAAATTATTGATCTTGTTAAACCAAGCAACTCTCTTGAGTTATTTGCTTCTTGATTTTTCTGAGCAAGCTCTACTTTCCCACCCGAAATTTTCACTTCAACCGCATTGGGAATTTTAAAAGTTAACATTCCTTTTGGCCCATTAACCTTAGCCTCTCCTGCGTCTATAAAAACAGTTACTCCTTCTTTAATATCAATTGGTTTTTTTCCTATCTTAGACATATTTTTTACCAAACTTTAAATAAAACCTCTCCCCCCAGATTCTTTTTTTCGGCTTCATGTCCTGTTAGAATGCCCTTGCTTGTCGAGAGAACAAAAATGAACATTCCTTTTCTTTGGCTTGCATTTATATTTTTCGACGGCGTATATACCCTAATAGAAGGTTTTGATATAACCTTAACATCTGTTAAAACCGGGATTCTGTTTTTGTATCTTATTTTAAGGCTCAGCATTTTCTTTTTATCAACAGTCTGTTCTTTAACTTCTTCTAAAAATCCTTCTTTTTCCAAAACTTTTGCAATTTCGCAGGTTATACGAGTATACGGAGCAAGAATCTCTCTTCTTCTTGCTCTGGCCGCGTTTTTTATTCTAATAATAAAATCGGATACTGTATGATTCATATTTTTACCAAGTTGCTTTAAGAACGCCCGGAAGTTCTCCCTTTACTGCTCTCTCTCTAAAGCAAATACGGCATAGACCAAAGCGTCTCATATAAGCTCTTGCTCTTCCGCAGATACTGCATCTGTTTCTTGCTCTTGTTGTAAACTTCTGTTTCTTCTTAAATTTTACTATGCTTGATACTTTTGCCATATTTATTTCTTAAACGGCATTCCCAAAGCCGACAGCAGCGTAAATCCTGTCTCCTTATCTTTTGCGTTTGTTACAATACTTATTTCAAGTCCTTGCCCAATTAAGACAGCATCCATTTTACCAACGTCTATCTCAGGAAAAATACTTAACTCCGCAAATCCAAGAGTATAATTACCCGATTTATCAAAACTCTCCTTCCTTATTCCATGAAAGTCTCTAAGTCTTGGCAATATTACATTTACAAGCTTCTCAAAAAAATCAAACATTCTTTTACCTCTTAAAGTTACAACGAGCCCGATTTTATCTCCTTCCCGAAGCTTAAAAGCTGCAATAGATTTTTTTGCGGCCGTAACTTTTGGCTTCTGTCCTGTAACAGCCGCCAGTGCCGAAAGAACAATCTCTAAGTTTTTCTTATCAACTGTTGCATTCTTAACCCCGGCATTTATAACAATCTTTAAAATATTAGGAACAGCCATAGGACTTTTAATTCCTAACTCTTTCTGCAATTTTGGTGTAATTTCTTCTTTTATTTTTTTTCTTAAATCTGCCATATTTATCCAGCACCTTTCAATGTTTTATTAATTTCCTACATAATCCAACACTCTTAAAAAAGGTGCTGGATTTATATCTCCTGTTTGCACTTTTTACAAATTCTTGTTTTTTTGCTGTCATCAATCTTATAGCCTACTCTTGTTGGAAGATGACACTTAGGACAGATGAGTTTGACATTTGAAACCGGTAAAGGTTTTGTTAAAGTTATTATTTCAGACGGCTGACTTTGAGACCTTGCTTTTAAATGTCTCTTGTATAAGTTGACATTTGGAATAATAACTTTATCTACCCTTGGAAAAACTTTTTCTATTTTTCCTGTTTTCCCCTTATCTTTTCCTCTGACAACTTTTATTTCGTCTCCCTTTTTTAATTTCATATGCTTATTACCCTGAGCATTTGCCGAAGGGTTATACCACTTCTATAGCCATACTGGCAATTTTTGCAAATCCTCTGTCTTTTACCTCCCGTGCAACAGGACCGAAAATCCTAGTTGCTCTTGGATTTTTATCTTTCATATTATCAATGACAACTCCTGCATTTTCCGAGAATCTTACATAAGAACCGTCTTTTCTTTTATGTTCTTTTCGGGCTCTTACCAATACAACTTTTACCATTTCTTTGGCCTTTACTTGCCCTGAGAATGAAGCCTCTTTAACTACGCAATTTAGAACATCTCCTAAAAACCCGAAATTTCTCTTTGATCCTCCATAAATTTGAATAACCATAAGAGATTTTGCGCCCGAATTATCTGCTGATCTTAAAATACTTCTGTGTTGAATCATTATTTAACAACCTCCATTATTTTAAAATACTTACCTTTTGATGTAGGCCTTGTTTCTATAATCTTTACTTTATCTCCCACGCTAACCGATAGTCCTCCGGTTTCCACTTTATATCTCTTACTTCTTTTAAGAAGTTTTTTATAAAGCGGGTGAGGTTTTCTTCTGAAAACCTCTACTACGGCAGTATTTTGCATTTTAGCCGATACTACCTTACCTTCAAGCGTTTTTTGCATTTTCTATTAATTCCTCCTTTTCCATAGACAAATCCTTCTCTCTTATTGCGGTTAAGATTTGAGCGATTTCTTTTCTTTTCCAAAATATAGATTTCACATTTTTAAGCTTATTTTGTGCCAAATCTTGTCTTGCAGAAAATAGCTCATCTCTTTTTTCTGAAAGTACTTTTCTAAGCTCGTCTATTGTTTTTGTAAATAATTCTTTTTTATTTTTTGTTTTCACTGCCTTTCCTCCTTATCAACAATTAATGTCTTCATAGGTAATTTATGCGATGCAAGACGAAGTGCTTCATGAGCCGCGTCTTTGGAAACTCCGCCCATTTCAAAAAGCATTCTTCCAGGTCTAACCGGAGCTACGAATTCATAAACATCCCCTTTTCCTCCACCCATTCTTGTTTCTGCCGGTTTTTTTGTAACAGGCTTATCCGGAAAAATTCTAATCCAGACTCTCCCTCCCCTTTGAATAGAATGGGTAATTGCACGTCTTGCCGCCTCAATTTGTCTTGAGGTAATCCAGGCAGTTCCCAGTGATAAAAGACCAAACTCGCCGAAGGAAAGTTTATTTCCCGAAGTCGCATTTCCTTTCATTTTTCCTCTTTGCTGTTTTCTGTATTTTGCTCTTTTTGGAACTAACATCGTTCACTCCGCTCAAATTAAAAACTAAAATATAAAATATAAAATCTTTTTTATTTTTTTATTTTTTCATTTTTATTTCCCCTCGGGTTTGTTTATCCATACTTTTATTCCAATATACCCCTTTTTAGTTAAAGCGGGAACACTTGCAAACTCTATATTTTCTCTTATGGTAGAAAGAGGAACTTTTCCCTGCTGAAGTTTTTCACGTCTTCCAATCTCGGCTCCTCCGATTCTTCCTGAGAGAACTATTCTTGCTCCCTTGGCTCCCGCCCCCATTACTCTCCCAATCGACTGACTCATAACTCTTCTGTGAGGAAATCTTTTTAAAAGCTGGTCGGATATACTTTTTGCAACTAAATATGCATCAAGATTTGGCTCCTTAACCGGCTCAATTCTAATATCGAGCTTTGCAGCATTTTTTCCGCCTTGCTTGCCCGGAAGAATAGACAGCAAGAACTTTCTTAAATCTTCCATTCCCGTTCCTGCCCGCCCAATTACCATACCGGGTCGCAAGACATAAACAGTAAGCTTAATGCTATTAATTGATCTTTCTATCTCGATATTGGAAATTCCGGATGCCTCAAGTTTTTTCATAAGAGCTCCCCTAAGTTTGTAATCTTCAAGCACAGTTTCTTTGTATCTCTTATCGTCGAACCAGCGACTGCTCCAGTTGTAAACCGGTCCTAATCTTAAAAGCTTTGGATTAATTTTTTGTCCCATAAACCTTTCCTTTCGTCCCAGATTTTTGATTTTTGATTTTTGATTTTTGATTTTCGTTGTCCGAAAGGACAACTCTTATGTGACTGCTTCTCTTTTTATATGGGTGCTGTCTCCCTCTTGTAGATGGTCGGACTCTTTTAAGAGCAGGCCCTTCCATAACTTCTATACTTTTTATAAAAAGATCTTCTTTCTTAGCACCTCTATTTATTGCATTAGACAGCGCGCTTTTTAAAGTCTTCTCAATTGGATTTGCTGCTCTTTTTTTAAGAATAGAAAGAGCATTAAGCGATTTATCTATTGAGCCTATTTTGCGGATAGAATCCGCAACCAGTCTCACTTTTCTTGGCCCCATTCTTACTGATTTTGCAACTGCTGTATATTCCATACTTTAGTTATTGGTGATTAGTTCGTAGTTATTAGTATTCTCTACTATGAACCATGAACTAACTAGCCATTAAGTTTTAGAAATTTCTCTTGCCACGACTCTTCCATGACTTCTAAATGTTCGAGTCGGCGCAAATTCTCCGAGCCTATACCCAACCATTCCCTCAACGATAAAAACATTTATAAAATTTTTTCCGTTATGAACAGCAAAAGTATGTCCTATAAACTCAGGCGGAATTTGAGTCGCTCGCGACCATGTTTTTATAGCAGTCTTCTCACCTCTTTGTTTTTGCGCCATTACTTTTTTTAATAACTTAGGGTCGATAAACGGCCCTTTCTTACTCGACCTTGCCATATTATTTCTTCCTCCTTTGCAGAATGCATTTGTTTGAATATTTATTTTTTCTTCTTGTTTTTCCAACAGCCGACCTTCCTCTATAAGTTTTTGGCCCCGGCATTCCTATTCCCGTTCGTCCTTCTCCTCCTCCGTGAGGATGCGATCTTGGGTTTTGCGCAACTCCTCTAACGGTCGGGCGAATTCCCATGTGTCTTTTTCGCCCGGCACTTCCGATAACTTCGTTTTTCCAATCAATATTTCCCAAATTTCCTATCGTTGCAAAGCCAGAACTTCTTACTTTTCGAACTTCCTTTGATGGAAGCCTTAAATGAACATACCCATCCTCATGAGCTGCAATCGCCGCAGAAGTCCCCGCAGATCTTGCCATTTGTCCTCCTCGCCCTGGCGTAATTTCTATATTGTGAACAAATGTTCCAATCGGAATCTGGGAAAGCGGCATTGCATTACCAACTTTAAGATCTGCTTGGGCTCCCGAGATAACAATGTCGTTTAACTTTAGACCTTCCGGAGCCAAAATATATCTTTTTTCTCCGTCATCATATTGTATTAATGCAATATCGCTGGTTCTGTTTGGGTCATATTCAATCCCAACGACTTTGCCCGTAATGTTTTTTTTATCTCTTCTAAAATCGATTGCGCGCAAAAACCTCTTGTGCTCTCCTCCCTGATGCCGGACAGAAACGCGTCCTGAAACATCGCGCCCTGACTGTTTCTTTTTTATAGTTTTAAGTTTTCTCATAATTAACTCTTTTGTGCTACAGCAACGTCGAACAGGTCAATTTTTTGTCCTGTCTTGAGTTTGACGATCGCTTTTTTCCAGGAAGACAAAGCGACTTCTGTTCTTTTTGCACCGACTCTCCTCTTTTTTCCTTTAACCGTTGCGGTTGCAATGGATAAAACATTAACCTTAAATTTATTCTCGACTTCTTTTTTAATTTGATTTTTATCCGCCTTTTTAAAAACCTTAAAAGTAAATTTCCCAAGATTTACATCATTCATTGACTTCTCCGAAATAAGAGGAGATATTATAACATCTGCGTTCATACTGTTTTCCCGCCGGGCAGAGCCCTATGGGCGGCGCCTCCCTTAATAAAATGTTTTTTAACTGCCTCCACTGCATCTTTCATAAAAAGAATTGAGCTGTTATCTAAAACTTCGTATGTATTTAGTACATCTGCATTTAGAATCTTCAGTCCTTCGATATTTCTTCCGGCTCTAAAAATGTTTTCAGATCCGTTTTTTTCTTTATCGGGAGTTACCAAGAGAACATTTATTTTTTTTGAATCAAATCCGAGTTTTTTTACAACCTGTGCCATAAATTTTGTTTTTGGCAAAAGTTTTTCAAGCCCTGTTACAACTTTTATTTCTCCGTTATTCTTTTTAAGAGAAAGGGCCGAAAAAAGAGCGGCCTTTTTCATTTTCTTTGGCATCTTCAAAGAATAATCTCGCGTACGCGGTCCAAAAGCAACTCCTCCTCCAACGAAAATCGGAGCTTTTCTGGAACCATGCCTTGCTCTTCCCGTTCCTTTTTGTCTCCAAATTTTTTTCGTAGAACCTGTTATTTCCCCTCGGGTTTTTGTTGAGGCAGTCCCCATTCTTTGGTTTGCAAGATAAACTCTTACAGCTTGTGCCATAAGATTATCGTTTACTTTTGCGCCAAAAACTTCTTTTGGTAAATCAACTTTAGACACTACTCTTCCCTGCATATTGTAAACATTCGCCATAAGTCCCGCAGGCCTCGATTTAATAGGAGCTGACTTAACCGTCTTGGGTTTTACTGCTGAACTCTTTTTAATAACCGGTTTGGCTACGGTTCTCCTTACGGCAGTTTGGATGGCCTTGGTTTTTACAACTTTTGATTTTTGATTTTTGATTTTTGATTTTTTACTTGGCATTTTCCTTGTCCTCCTTTTCTTTATTTTCATCTTCGGAAGAGGAAACGGACTGTCCATTCTCGGGTGAACTGATGACAGACCCACTTTTATCTTTCTCTTTAATCTCCGAGTCGTTCTGGCTGTCATCACTTAGCGAGGGTGTGGTATTAGTTTGTTCCTCATCTGATACCCGAGCGTCACCCGCAGAATGCGGTAGTTCGTTTCCTCCCCGGACTTTACCCTGCCGAACGTCATCTGAAACCTGCGGCAAGTCTTCGGTTCCCACAGCATCTTTATAAAGCGGGACAAACTTTTTATTTTCTCCGACCTTTTTAACCATTATCAAACTATTTCTTCCGCCCGGAACCAAGCCTTTTACTAAAATCGTATCTTCCGATACATCTACAACTTCCAAATTCCTAATTGTCGCTGTTTCATTGCCCATTCTTCCTGCCATTCTTTTTCCTTTATAAACTCTACCCGGTGTTGTTGTCTGTCCTATGGAACCGGGCGCTCTTTCTCTGTCGGATTGTCCGTGGGTTCTTGGCCCGCCTTTGAAATGATGTCTTTTTACAACACCCGCGTATCCTTTTCCTTTGGAAATACCTGTAACATTAATCATGTCTCCGGGCTTAAAAACCTCCGCGGCATTGATAGTTTCTCCAACCGAAGAAAGTTCTTTTTCCATTCTTACTTCTTTCAAAAATTTAGGGGCAGTCGTAAGACCAGCCCCCTTTGTTTGTCCCATTTGTGCTTTGCCTGCCTTTTTCTTTTGCCCAAATCCAAGTTGAATAGCGGAATAATTATCTTTGTCAATCGTCTTATGAGAAACGACAACATTTTCTTTAACCCAAAGTCTGGTAACGGGAATCCTAGTTCCATTCTCAAGGAACTTTTGAGTTTGATCAATTTTTTGCCCGATAATTGCTTGTAGTGTCATAAACAACAAAAAAGCGACCCACCTAGAGCCGCTTGACTCGCCGAGGCGAACTTGACTCTATTATGGAACTTTCAAAACCTCCGATCTTTGCCTAATCATCGAATTAAATGTAATTATATAAAAAGCCAAGCACAAATGCAATATGCACCGATAAATACAATGCGGAAGGGGATATTAAATCATTTTGGGGTGTAAACTGCGCCTCGGGTTGAACCAAGCTTGCGGTCTTTCATAATATTTCAAGATACTTCATAATACTTCAATATATTTCAGTATCTTCGTGCCTCAACCCCGCGGGTCGAGTTTGAAAATTAGAAATTTCTAGAAGATTACATCTTTATCTCGATGTTGACTCCTGCGGGGAGTTCAAGGTGGGTTAGGGAATCGATAGTTTTATCGGTTGGAGACATAATGTCTATTAATCTTTTGTGGACTTTTATTTCAAAATGGTCTCTTGCGTCTTTGTCTATAAAAGGAGATTTGTTTACTGCATAAACGCTTCGCTTAGTAGGAAGAGGAATAGGACCTATAACCTTTGCGCCGGTTCGTATCGCAGTATCTAATATCTGCTGGCAACAGAGGTCTATAACCCTTGCATCATAACTTTTTAAACGTACTCTAATTCTCCCCTTCGGCATTCGGTTATTTTACTATATAGAAAGGGATTATTCAAGAAGAAAGTAAGATTGTTCAATTGTTGTATTGCTAAATTGTTATAAAAGGGATTAATTTTTTCGCCAATCCGTATGTCGAATGCGTGAAAAGTTAAATGAATGACTCAGGGGGATTCCTCGCAAACCTGTCGAGGAGGGGGTGAAATCCCCCGAAGAGCGAGTTTAATTTTGAAAGCATGAGACAAGGCTTGGCGAGAGTTTTTGGTACTTTTGCCTATACAAAAGTACAAGAAAAATATCTACAATAGATAAAAATATTATTCAAGAAGAAAAAAGAGAAATTGTTGTGAAGAAAATTAATTTTTTTCGCCAATTCACAGTTGAATGCGTGAGAACTTAAACGAGTAATTCAGGGGATTCCAAGGCTAAGGACTTAGTCGCCCATATGCAGTTGTAATTTTGCCGGAGCTTGCACAGTATCAACTGTGCTGTCAAAAATTACCCCCGCTCTCGCTAATTCTTCTGCAGAAGCAGTAGGATAATACAAGTCTGCTTCTGATCCATCAACTCTTCCTCCAACTATAAACATTGGTTCTTTTGTATCTCCTACCACCCATCCCGAATTATCTGATGTGTCTCTAAATACGTCAGTTACCCTTTCATGATTCTCGCGCGCCCACTTCCAAAATTTGCCTACCTGGACCGATGATAAATGTTCTTTTGGCATAAGAATAAGTGTGATTATATACTTAAGAATTTAAAAGTCAATAAGAAAAACCGAATCGTTAAATGGGATTTACAATCTTGCAATCGAACAAAGGACGTTAATTTTTTGTGAATGAGCGCATCAGGGGGATTCCTCGCAAACTTGTCGAGGAGAGGGTGAAATCCTCCGATAAGCGAATGAGCAAAAATAGTCCGACTTCGCTTGCAAGGAGTTTTTGGTACTTTTGTCGACACAAAAGTACAAGGAATAAAATCAAATGGAGAATGAAAAATGAAGAAATGGACAATAGTAAAATTATTATGCAATAATTTTACTTATAACTCCTGCGCCTACTGTTTTTCCGCCTTCCCGAACGGCAAATCTGAGTCCGTCTTCCAAAGCAACCGGCACAATAAGCTTTACTGTCATTTTGGTGCTGTCTCCCGGCATAACCATTTCAACACCTTTCGGCAGTGCAACTTCTGCAGTTACATCGGTTGTTCGAATATAAAACTGCGGTCTGTAACCTGTAAAGAATGGCGTGTGCCTCCCGCCCTCTTCTTTTGTGAGAATATAAACTTCCGCTTCAAATTCCTTATGAGGAGTAATTGAACCCGGCTTGGCAATAACCTGACCTCTTTCTACATCGTCTTTTTCAACACCTCGAAGAAGCAGTCCAACGTTATCCCCCGCTTGTCCCTCATCAAGCTGTTTTCTAAACATCTCAACCCCTGTTACAACAGTTGATTTTGTTGCTTTTATTCCGACAATCTCAACTGTTTCATTTACTTTAACCTGTCCTCTTTCTACTCTTCCCGTTACAACCGTTCCCCGTCCTTTGATAGAGAAAACATCTTCAACAGGCATTAAGAATGGTTTTTCGATATCTCTTTTTGGAGTTGGAATGTAGTTATCTACCGCATCCATTAAGGCTAAGATCTGTTTTTCTGCCTCGGCGTCTCCCTCTAATGCCTTGAGTGCTGAACCGCGAATGATAGGAACATCATTTCCCGGATATTGATATTTGGTAAGAAGTTCCCTAACTTCCATTTCTACCAAATCTAAAAGTTCTGTATCGGAAACCATGTCGGTTTTGTTTAAAAAAACAACAATTGCAGGAACACCGACTTGGCGTGCAAGTAAAATATGCTCTCTGGTTTGCGGCATGGGACCGTCGGGCGCTGAGACTACCAAAATAGCACCGTCCATTTGAGCGGCGCCCGTAATCATGTTTTTAATGTAATCTGCGTGTCCCGGCGCATCGATGTGGGCATAGTGCCGTTTTTCGGTTTCGTATTCGATGTGAGTAATATTGATCGTAACTCCTCTTGCTTTTTCTTCGGGAGCATTATCAATATCTTCGTATTTCTTAGCGGTTGCCTTACCTGTTTTTGCCAAAACAGTCGTAATTGCTGCGGTTAAAGTTGTTTTACCATGATCGACATGACCAATAGTTCCGACATTTACGTGTGGCTTTGTCCTTTCAAATTTTCCAGATGTTGCCATAATTTATAAATTTTTACAAGAAAAAAATACACCTTAAAAGATTTAAGGCTAAAGGCATAGTACAGTATTTTCGCTGGAAGGTCAAGAGTCAAAATTCCAAAGAAACTTACTGGGCAGCAACTCTCCCGGTAAAAGTAGATTTGGAAAGCATTTGTTCTATGATATTTTTAGGAACTTGCTCGTAATGCGATGGTTCCATGTAATAAGAGGCTCGTCCCTGAGACATCGATCGCAGTGTAGTTGCGTAACCGGAAAGTTCTTCCAATGGAACCAGCGCTAAAATAATTGTAGCCCTTGCTCTTTCTTCTGTTCCTAAAATTTGCGCTCTTTTTGCCGAAAGATCTCCGATAACATCTCCCATAAATTCAGACGGAGTCGTTACCTCAACCTTCATTATCGGCTCAAGAAGTGTAAGTCCTGCTTTTTTTGTTGCCGCCTGCAATGCCTGTGAGGCCGCAATTTTAAATGCAATATCCGAAGAATCAACATCGTGATAACTTCCGTCATAAACCGTAACCGACATATCAACCATAGGATAACCCAATAAAACTCCGTTTTCCATTGATTCTTTTACACCTTTTTCAATAGAGCTAATAAATTCTGCAGGAATTGCTCCGCCTTTTATCGCATTTACAAATTCGTATCCTTCTCCTCTTGGTTTGGGCGTTACTCTTAGAAAACAATGACCATACTGACCGCGTCCTCCACTTTGTCTTATGTATTTCCCCTCTGCCTCTGCCAATTTTTCTATTGTTTCCTTATATGCGACTTGCGGCGCACCTACATTGCTCATCACTCCAAATTCCCTTTTCATTCTATCAACCATAACTTCAAGCTGGAGCTCTCCGATTCCCGAGATTATTGTTTGCCCAGTCTCATGGTTTGCCTTAATAACAAAGGTTGGGTCCTCCTCGGAAAGTCTTTTTAAAGCAAGACCTAATTTTTCCTGATCAACTTTTGTTTTTGGCTCAATTGCCAAAGAAATAACCGGCTCGGGGAATAAAATTTTTTCAAGAACAATGGGTTTTTTATCATCACAAAGTGTATCTCCTGTAGTTGTATCTTTAAGACCGACGAGTGCGACGATTTCCCCTGACAATCCCTCTTTAATCTCTTCTCTCGTATTTGCGTGCATCAGAAGAATTCGGCCGACCCTTTCTGTCTTATTTTTTGTACTATTATATATATAAGAACCTGAGGCTATCTTGCCTGAATAGACTCTAAAGTAAGTAAGTTTTCCAACGTGAGGGTCAATTTGAATTTTAAATGCAAGACCAGCAAGAGGATCATCGGGAGATAATTTTCTAATCTCTTCCTCTCCTGTTTTTGGATTTATTCCCTTAACTTCTTTAAGATCCAAGGGGGAAGGAAGGTAATCTACAACAGCATCCAGTAGGGGTTGAACCCCTTTATTACGAAGACTTGAGCCTGCATAGATTGGAACAAGCTTATAGGCAATTACCGCTTTTCTTAGAGCAGTTTTGAGTTCTTCTACCGTTGGTTCTTCTCCGCTTAAATATTTTTCCAAAAGCTTATCGTCTGTTTCGGCAATTTTTTCTATAAGTTTGTGGCGATATTTTTCAACTTGTTTTTTTAGATCCTCCGGAATTTCATTTTTGACTTCGTACTTTGCGCCCAATTCATCGGATCCCCAAATTAATGACTGACGAGTAAGAAGATCAACGATTCCTTTAAATGTGTTTTCGGCTCCGATTGGCAGAACCATAATTGCAGGATTTGCACCAAGCCTGTCTTCTATGCTTTTTACAGTAGACAGAAAATCTGCTCCGAGTTTATCCATTTTATTAATAAAACAGATTCTTGGAACTTTATATTTATCTGCCTGTCTCCAAACAGTTTCGGATTGAGATTGAACTCCTTCTTCTGCATCCAAAACTGTAATTCCTCCGTCTAAAACACGAAGCGAACGCTCAACCTCTGCGGTAAAATCAACGTGTCCGGGAGTATCAATGATATTTATTCTATAGGGATCTTCTCGCCCCGCGGAGCTTTGCGAAGTGTGGGTCCAATAAGCAGTAGTTGCAGCAGAAACAATAGTAATGCCCCGCTCTTTTTCCTGCGGCATCCAGTCCATTTGCGTTGTTCCTTCGTCGATATCTCCGATTTTGTAGGTTTTACCGGTATAAAAAAGAATACGCTCGGTGGTTGTGGTTTTACCCGCATCGATATGAGCAATAATTCCTATATTTCTAATCTTATCCAGTGGTACGTCTCTTGATTTTACATCCGCCATAATAAAAAATAAATTCGACCCCACCATATCGAGGCGAATTTACCAACGAATTATATCACATTTTTAAATCTTTGACCATACAATGATATAATTACTTTATGAAACTTCTTTTAATTAGTAATTCAGGAACACCACTCTATCATTGGCGTAAGAAAGAAATAGCAGACTTTCTTGGTGGAAGAAAAACGTTTTTTGTTTCCGCTGCAAATATTTCGAACCCAAGAAAATATTTTGAAGATGCCAGAAAATCCCTTAACGAAGTTGGTGTCAATCTCAATCACCTTGATCTAGAAGAAAATCCTAATAATCAACTAGAGCAAGTTGAAGCGATATTAATGGGAGGTGGAAATACTTATCACCTATTAAATGAACTTGCAAAAGCTGAATTAATGGAAAAACTAAGATCAAAAGTAAAAAATGGTACTCCATATGTAGGTCTGAGCGCAGGAGCAAATATTTCTGGCCCAAACATTTTAACTACTAACGATTGGAATGTTTTGGCATCAACTTTTTTTGAAGCATTGGGTTTAGTTTCTTTTAATATAAGCCCCCATTACCTGGATCCCCATGATAAGAAAAATTTCTCTGGGGAAAGCAAAGACGATCGCATTAAGGAATATCAAGAATTTCATTCAAATAATGTTTTAGGCATGGAAGAGAAAACTATGATAGCTGTAGCGGATGGCAATATTACAGTAGCTGGGGAGGGAAAAGTTAAACTATTTATAAAAAATCAGAACCCAAAAGAATATAAAAGCGGAGAATTTTTTACCACCTAAAATGGGCGAAGGCGCGGTTTGCCCTCCAAATTTTCCCTCATTAAAAATTATTGACAGACTATAAATTTCTCGTTATGATAAGTCTAATGATCTAAATCATTAGACTTAATAAATATGTCTCAGGTGTCAAGAAGAACACTCTCAAAAAACGTAGAAACGAAAATGTATTCTATCTTTTTTAATACATTGGCTCGATTATCAAACCCTTCAGATATTCAAGATTTTATTCTGGATCTTTTAGGACCAGCCGAACAAACAATGCTAGCAAAAAGATTTGCGATAGCAGTCCTTCTGGTAAAAGGTTACCAGTATGGGACCATTAAAGATGTTCTTAAAGTTTCGCAGGAAACTATTGCGAGAGTAAATATGATGCTCAATTTCAGAGGTAAGGGATACAATATTGCGATTAAAAGAGTGCTGCGAGAGGAAAAATTAGAAGATTTATTTAAAGTAATCGGAGATTCAGCCGTTGGAATTCTTCCCGAATCATCTGTAAAAAGATCTCTTAGAAGAGAAAGAAAAAGAACAAGGAAACCCAAAACTGCCTTGGGATAAGTTTAGTCTAATAATCTAAATCATTAGACTTTATATATCGCTATTTAATACTCTTCTAAAAATTCTTCTATCTTTTCTTGGATTTATTAAATGCTTCGACAGATTGGATTTAGAAAAATACTTTGTGGCTTACCAGCGGAAGTGGGCGAAGGCGCGATTCGCATCTGCCATTCTTTGCACTCCTTCTTTCTTTTTAATCGCTTCTCCCTTATTTTCCCAAGCATCCAAAAATTCTGCAGCTAATTTCTGCGAAAAAGTATGAAACTCTTTATTAGACCTGGCCGTTGCCGCTTGAATTATCCAACGGACAGCTAAGGAGGTCCTTCGTTCTCCCCGCACTTCGATTGGGATTTGATAAGAAGCTCCCCCGACTCTTCTTGCCTTTACCTCCTGTCTGGGTTCAACATTGGAAAGTGCCTTCTCAAAAACTTCCAGAGGATTTTTTCCCTGTTTTTCTATTGCCGTAAAAGCGTCATAAAAAAGTTTTTGTGCAACAGTTTTTTTACCGTCTTTCATAATATTATTTATGAATTTAGTAACCAATGGACTTTTATAAATTTTGTCTGGTTCAATTTTTCTTCTGTTTGATTTTTTGTGTCTCATATCCTGGAAATTTCTAATTACTAATTTCTAATTGACCTATTTATCCAGCTTCTACTGCTGAAGCTTCTGGTACTGGTGTTCCCGCGACTACGCGAGGTGCTGAACTTGCTCCTCCCTTTTTTGTTCCGTATTTACTTCGGGAAGATTTTCTTCCATCGACTCCCATTAAGTCAAATTTCCCTCTAACTATATGGTACTTGACTCCCGGCAGATCTTTTACTCTTCCGCCTCGGACGAGTACTATTCCGTGTTCGGATAATGAATGTCCTATTCCTTGAATGTAAGCAGTAACCTCCATTTTATTCGACAGTTTTACCCTTGCTACTTTTCTCAAAGCAGAGTTTGGTTTTCTGGGAGTCATTGTTTTAACCAGCGTAACAACTCCTCTCTTTTGAGGAGCAACAATAGATTTATAAACCTGGTCTTTGGCATTAAACATTCTTCGTAATGCACTGACTTTGGTTTTTTTAACCTTTCTATATCTGCCTTTTTTAGCAAGCTGTGATAATGTTGGCATACCTTTAAATTAAAAGTTAAAAACGAAAAGCTAAAAGTTTTGAACTCTGACTTTTGAATTTTGAGTTAACATTATACATTATCGGAGGCAGGTCCTTCAACTGCAGTTTTTCCAGGTTCAATAATAATTGCGGCGGGAGTTGCCATTATTTGTTCCGGAGTTTCTTTAATCTGACCGGAATCAACAGGAATAAGTCTTCCGATAATAACATTTTCTTTAAGCCCTGTGAGCTTATCTTCCTGTCCCTGGAGAACTGCCTCTGTTAAAACTTTTGTAGTCTCCTGAAAGGATGCGGCAGAAAGCCATGAATCGGAAAATAAAGAGGACTTCGTGATTCCCAAAAGAATTTGCCTGGCTGTTGCTGGCTCGCCTCCCTGTGATAATATTTCTGCGTTAATTTCTTCAAATTTAACTTTTGTAATAAAGTCTCCCGGAATAAGAGCAGTATCTCCGACTGTTTCTACAATAACCTTATCCGACATTTTTCGCAAAATTACTTCGAAATGTTTATCGTTTATTGCAATTCCTTGTGATTCATAAACCCGTTGAGCCTCTGTAATAATATAACGCTGTGCCTCAACATTTCCTTTTACCTTAAGAATATCTTTTGGATCAAGGTATCCTTGGGCAAGCCGAGTACCTGCCGAAATCGTATCTCCGTCTTTTACAGCAACTTCGGAAGCCAACGGAACAAAATATTCTCTCTCTTCCGGCGGCTTTACTCTTGCATTTCTTACTTTTACAACATAACCGTCTTCTGTTTTTTCTATATTTACTTTTCCCCAGATATCAGACATCGGAGCCAGGTTTTTTGGTGTTCTCATCTCAAATAATTCTTCTACTCTTGGCAGACCTTGGGTAACGTCAGCCATAACAACTCCTCCAAAATGTCTAACTCTCATTGTTAATTGGGTTCCTGGCTCTCCGATTGATTGTGCCGCAATTACACCAACCGGAACTCCAACGATTACTTTTCTTTTTGTCGAGAAGTCCCAGCCATAACAAGTCGCGCAAATTCCGTATTCCATTCTGCAGGTTAAGGCAGACCTGACATTTGCTTCTTCAACTTCATTTTCTATAAGAAGCTTAAGTTTCTCTCCGTCTATTTCTTGGCCATCTTTTATCATCGGTTTTTTGCTCTTTTTAGATACCACATTTGATGCGGCAGTTCGCCCCAGAATTCTGTCAAAGAATGTCGTGATTCTGTCCGACTCATCTTTTATAATTAAAATTCCTTCTTTTGTCCCACAATCCTCACCTCTTATAATTACATCGTGAGATACATCAACAAGTCTTCTTGTAAGATAACCTGCGTTTGCAGTTTTTAAAGCCGAGTCTGTTAATCCCTTTCGTGAACCACGAGCCGATGCAACGTATTCAAAAATAGAAAGTCCTTCCCTAAAGTTGGATTTAATTGGAAGTTCTACAATTTTTCCAAGAGGATCAAGAATTAGTCCTCTCATTGCCGAAAGCTGCTTTACCTGTTCTTTCCCTGCCCGGGCTCCCTCGGAATCGATAATAACTTTTATTGGATTTTCAGGCTTTAAAATTGACCAGGTCTTATTCGCCAGATCATCTGTCACCTTGAGCCAAACTTCATTCTCAAGTCTTTTTCTCTCTTCATTTGTTATAAGACCCTGCTGGTACTCTATCTCAGTCTCTTTTATTTTTTCCTCGGCACCCTCAATAAGATTTTCCTTGCCCTCAACCATTTCATTATCAAAAACAGAAACTGAAATTCCCGAAATTGTTGCACCGTAAAATCCTAAAGTTTTAATGTTGTCGATAATTTTCTCGACCTCCTCGGCTGTTGAGTTTGAGATTGCATGAGTAATTATTCTTTTAATTCCCGATGCTTTAACCGGCTCATTGATGAACTTAAGAGACTGCGGAATTTGTTCATTAAATAGTATTCTTCCAATTGTAGTTTCTATTATTTTATTATCGACTCTTACTTTAATTGGTCCTCTGAATTTTATTTTAGAAAGGGCATGGGCAAGAATTGCTTCTTCCCTGCCTCCAAAAACAGACTCATCTTCCTTCCTTAAAGTTTCATCTAAACTTGTCAAGTAGAAGACTCCGACCGCCATTTCTTTATTAGGAAGTGTAATAGGGCTTCCGTCTGCCGGCTTGAGTAAATTGTGGCGCGGCATCATAAGAATTACCGCCTCCTCCTTTGCCATATTAGATAGCGGAATATGAACTGCCATTTGATCCCCATCAAAATCCGCATTGTAACCTGCGCAAACGCATGGATGAAGGCTTATAGCAGAGCCCTCAATTAAAACCGGGTAGAAAGATTGAATTCCAAGCTTATGGAGTGTTGGGGCACGGTTTAATAAAACCGGATGATCTTTTGTAATTTCTTCTAAGATATCAAAAACCTCAGGCGGCCTTTTTTCTATAAATCTTTTTGCGGATTTAATGTTTGGAGCATAACCTCTTATTATTACTTCCCTTAGAACAAACGGCTTAAACATTTCAAGAGCCATTTCCTTTGGCAGACCGCACTGGGAAAGATCAAGTTGAGGACCTACAACAATAACCGATCTTCCTGAGTAATCTACTCTTTTCCCCAAAAGATTTTGTCTGAATCTTCCTTGCTTTCCCCTAAGCATATCCGAAAGTGACCGAAGGGGTGATGAGACAACTTGAGTTGTTCTTTGAGATGCATCAATTAATGCATCAACGGATTCCTGAAGCATTCTCTTTTCGTTTCGCAAAATTATCTCCGGCGCTCCCAAAACCATCAAATGCCTGAGTCTGTTATTTCTGTTAATAACTCTTCTGTATAAATCATTAAGATCTGATGTTGCAAATCTTCCTCCTGCAAGCTGAACCATTGGACGCAAATCCGGAGGAAGAACCGGCAAAACCGTAATTATCATAGAAGAAGGCGATACTCCGGCCTTTCTCATCGATTCGATTAATCGTAGTCTCTTAATAAGTTTTAAATATTTTTGCCCCTTGGATTTTTCTGCTTCGCTTCTTAGTTTTATTATTAAATCAGATAAATCAATCTTGTTAAGAAGCTCTAAAATTCCCTCTGCCCCGGTTCGCATTGTGAAAAAGACCGGAATATCATATTCCAGAATTTTAAAGTATTCGTCTTCCGATAGCACTGTACCGACTCTTAGATTTTTAAGGAGCCGGGCCAATGCGTCGTAAATTTCATCGATTTTCTTCTCTTCCTCGACAAGTCTTTCCGATAGAGCCGTAACTTTTTGTCTTTGGGCAAGTTCTAATTCCTGATAAACCAGATCCTTTTGCACTTTTGTAAGTTTCCCTTCTTTGACATTGCTCTTTTTCCCTTTAATCTCGCTTTGAATTCCTTTTTCCTCTACAGCTATTTCTTCTCTTTGCTGTTTTTTTCTATCCTCAATATTTTTAAGAAATAGGGCAAGCGCCTCTTTCTTTTTGTCTTCATCTACATCTATAACCAAAAAGGACGCATAATAAATTACAGACTCAAGACTTCTTTGGGACATGTCTAAAATTAGAGAAAGCGGCGAAGTCGATCCCTTAAAAAACCAAACGTGAGAAACAGGAGAAGAAAGATTTATGTGGCCCATTCTTTCTCTTCGAACTCTTGATGTTGTTACCTCTACCCCGCATTTATCGCAAATTACACCTCTGTGTCTTATTCTTTTGTATTTTCCGCAATAGCATTCCCAATCTTTTGTCGGACCAAAGATTCTTTCGTCAAAAAGTCCATCCTTCTCCGGTCTTAGGGTTCGGTAATTAATTGTTTCAGGTTTTGTAACTTCTCCGTAAGACCATGAAAGAATATCTTCTTTATTGGCCAAAACGATTTTTAAAGATTTAAAATCCAAAATCGTTATGTCTTTCATTTTTTTATCGTTCCTATTCATTTTTTCCTCCCTCCTGTGCAACAGATGCCGTACTTACTTCTGTTTGACTCGCTAATACTTCTTGTCCGCCCAATTCTTCCTGAAGTTTTTTTGCTTCTTCTTCTGTTTTTTCCTCGCTTGGTTTTACTTCTTCTGCAACCTGTGCAAGTGTAGTATTAACAGATTGAGGAGTATCGATAGTTGCACCTCGTGCTATAACGTTTATTCCCAAAGCCGCAAGTTCTTTTATTAAGACTCTGAATGACTCTGGAACTTTAGGAGTTGGAATATCTGTCCCCTTAACAATTGCCTCAAAGGCCTTTGCTCTTCCAACAACATCATCGGATTTTATAGTTAACATTTCCTGCAAAATATATCTTGCTCTATGTGCCTCAAGCGCCCAGACTTCCATTTCTCCCAAGCGCTGTCCTCCCATCTGAGCCTTTCCTCCTAATGGCTGCTGCGTAACCAAAGAGTATGGACCGGTAGATCTTGCATGTGTCTTATCCTCAACCATGTGAATCAGCTTCATTATGTACTCAACTCCTACAACGACGGGATTTTCATATGCTTCTCCGGTTCGACCATCGTATAAAACGGTTTTTCCGTTCTCAGGAAGATTTGCAACTTTTAAAAAAGATATAATTCTATCTTCTCCAACTTCTTCAAATACGGGAACTGCAACTTTTGTGTTTAGTTTTTTTGCTGCCCATCCAAGATGCGCCTCCAAAAGCTGTCCTAAGTTCATACGGGCCAAAACGCTGATTGGGGAAATAATAATATCAACAGGTGTCCCGTCGGATAAATAAGGCATATCTTCCGAAGGCAAGATTCGGGATATAACTCCTTTGTTTCCATGTCTTCCCGCTAGTTTGTCCCCAACAGTTACATGTCTGAACTGCGCAACCTCAACGATTATTTTTTTAATAGTTCCCGGTTCCAACTCGTCTCCTTTTTTTCTGTCCAAAACCTGAACATTTATTACCGTGCCTCTTTCTCCGTTTGGAACTCGCAAGGAAGTGTCTCTTACTTCTCTTGCCTGTTCTCCAAAAATAGCCCGCAAGAGTCTTTCTTCTGCCGTTAATTCTGTTTCGCCTTTTGGTGCTATTTTTCCAACAAGAATTTCTCCGGGACCAACCTCACTTCCTATAACAACTACTCCCTCTTCATCAAGATTTGCCAAGTCCTCCTCCGAAACATTTGGAATATCCCGAGTTGTTTCCTCCTGTCCCAGTTTTGTATCAACAACCGCCGCTTCATGTTTTTCTATATGGATAGATGAAAGAGTATCTTCCTTAACGAGTCTGTCGGAAATAACAATAGCATCTTCATAGCCTAAGCCGTCTAAAGACGCGTATGCTATTACAAGATTTTTTCCAAGCGAAAGTTCCCCGCTGTCCGATGCAGGACCATCGATAATTAGATCACCCTTTTTAACTTTTTGTCCCGGAATAACCATTGTTTTTTGAGTATAAGAGGTTGCCTGTGAACTCCTTCTGAAGGAATCTAATTTATAAACTGCTTCTTCTTTTCCCTTGCTTGATTTTACAGTGACCTTATTAGCATCCGCATATATAACTGTTCCATCAAAAGGAGCGCTAACCACTCTTCCCATAACTTCTGCAATATTTTTTTCCATTCCGGTTCCAACTACCGGACTTTCCAGACTTACAAGAGGAACCGCCTGACATTGCATGTGAGTTCCCATTAAAGCTCTGTTTGCCTCGTCATGTGACACAAACGGAATAAGAGAAGCGGCCGATCCAACAACCTGGCGGGGAACAACATCAACAAATTCTATGTTCTCTTTATCTGTTTCTATAAATTCTCCTTTGTATCTTGCAGGGATACGATCCTCAACTATTATCCCGTCTTTTAAAACTACCCCCGCATGAGTTACGTAATGATTCTGTTCATCATCGGCCGTTAAATATGCTATTTCATCTGTTGCTTTTACAATATTATTTTTCCCTCTTTTTTGACTTATTACTTTTCTATATGGAGTTTCCAAAAAACCAAACTCGTTGACTTTTGCGTAAAGCGCGATATAAGTAACAAGACCAATGTTTGGTCCCTCGGGACTTCTAATCGGGCAAATTCTTCCGTATTGAGAACTGTTTATGTCACGGATCGAGAAGGCCGCCCTTTCCCTTGAGATTCCTCCCGTTCCCATAACAGTAAGGCGGTTTAAATTATCAATTTCGGAAAGCGGGTTGGTTTGATCTAAAATCGTAGAGAGTTGAGAAGTTCTAAAAAATTCATTAATCGAAGCCATAATCGGTCTTGCATTAATCAAAGAACCAATAGAAACCGGAACGTCGGGCTGAATAAGACTCATTCTTTCCTTAATGCTTCGCTCAAGTCTTAGTATTCCAACCCTAAATGCATTGGTTGTAACGAGTTCTCCCACTCGTCTTACGCGTCTGTTTGCAAGACTGTCGATATCATCAATTCCTTTTTTCCCCTGTGCGAGCTCTATCAAAAAACCTATTGTTCCAATTATGTCATCTACTGTTAGAACCCGCTCCTGCGTATGTCTAAAACCTGGCGTGTCTTTAAGTTTTTTATTCATTTTGTATCTTCCAACTTTCCCCAAATCATATCGTCTGCTGTTAAAAAACATTCCAAAAAAACTTTCCTTAACTTTATCGATAACAATGGGCTCCCCCGGATGCATTTTTCTAAAAATCTCAACCAAAGCTTCTTGAGAATCCGGTGTTTCGTCTTTTTTCAGAGTATTATTTATAAAAGAAGTTTTGCCTTCCTCCTCCGACTTTTTAAATTTTTCTCTTATATCATCGTTTGAAGAAATTCCAATGGCTCTTAAAAATGTAGTTGCTAAGAATTTTCTTCGTCTGTCTATTCGGACAGTTATTGTTTCGTGTCTTGTTGTAGAAAACTCGAGCCATGAACCGTGAACTGGTCTGATTTCGGCTGTAAATATTTTTTTGCCTGTAACATTATCTTGAACAACTGTAAAATAGGCGCCGGGAGATCTGACAAGCTGATTAACAATAGTTCTCTCAACTCCGTTTATAACAAACGTTCCTCTTCCAGTCATTTGAGGGATATCTCCTAAAAATACTTCGTGCTTTATAGATTTGTTGGTTTTTTTACTAAGGAGAACTGCTTTAACATACAAAGGGGCGTCATGTGTTAAACCTTTACTCATTGCGGTATCTGCTGAGCATGTAGGTTTGCCTATGCGGTAATCATTTAAAGCCAGAGTCCAATTTTTTTCTGTAAAATCATCTATCGGAGAGATTTCTTGTAGAATTTCGCCAATTCCTTCCTCAAGGAACCATTTGTATGATTCTTTTTGGACGGCTAAAAGATCTAGTTTAGGCAGAAACTTGTAATCATTACCCCAGTTTTCGCGTGTGTTATTTTTTATAGTTTTCTTGTCAAGCTTAGGCATCTGATAAATCTTTTGATAAATTCCTGAAGAATTCTCCTTATCTAACAAAAAAAATACACAAGGTATAAAACCTCTTCAAAGTAATTTTTTGGCGTATTAATCTTATAGCACAAACTATTTTGGTATGTCAAGCCCCAAGTAAGTCGTGCCAAATCTTATTTTGCAAATTTTTATATTGGTTCGGCGCAAACGATACCTATTTTCAATATTTATTAGGCGAAAAATAAAACTCAAGAAGATATAAAAAACATTAATAAAAAACTTCTACTCTATATTTTAGTCTAATGATCTAGATCATTAGATTAAAGATAATTACTCTATTAATCCTTCTTTCTGTTAAAATGGGTTTATGGAAAATTTAAAATTAAGAAAACAAAAAGTAAAAAGTATTATAAAAGAACTTAAAAAATTATTTCCGAAAGCTCAAACTGCGCTTGAATATTCTTCCCCCTGGGAGCTTTTGGTTGCTGTTATTCTTTCTGCAAGAAATACGGATAAAAAAGTAAATGAAATAACAAAAGATCTATTTAAAAAATACAAGACTATTGAAGATTATAAGAATGCAGATTTAAAAGATTTGGAAAAAGATCTGTCTGCGCTCGGATTATTCCGGCAAAAAGCGAAGTTCGTAAAAACTACTGCAGAAATGATTTTTGATAGATATAATGGTAAAATTCCAAAAACAATGGACGGCCTTACCTATCTTCCCGGAGTAGGAAGAAAAACCGCTAACATAATTTTGGGAAATGTTTATGGAATAGTTGAAGGGATTGCAGTTGATACTCATGTTTCAAGACTTTCTAAATTATTCGGGTTGACTAAAAACTCCGATCCCAACAAAATAGAAAAAGATCTTATGGAAATCATTCCAAAAAAAGAATGGTTTGATTTTACAAATCGGATGATTGATTACGGCAGAAAATATTGTCCTTCGCACTACAAACATACTCAATGTCCTTTGATGGAGTATATTGAAGAATAATTATTCTCCCGTTATCGAACAAACAATGTGTCTTTCTCTTGGACCGTTTAATTCAACAAGAATCACTCTCTGCCAGGTTCCCAAAGACAAAGTCTGATTTTCAAAAATTAAAGATAACGAAGTTCCGATAATACTTGAAAGAATATGATCTTGTGTATGAGACGGGTCATGCGGATGGCGGTAGGAAATCTTTGGAAGCATTTTTCGCAAAGCTTCGAGAAGATCTAAATCTGTTCCAGGATCCAAATCAGCAGTAGTCAATCCGCAGGTTGTATGAAGAAGTGAAAGAACGCAGATGCCGTTTTTTTTATTTGATTTTTGCAATATTTGATTAACTTCGTCCGTTATATCTAAAATCTGATCTTTTTTGGAAGTTTTTACTTGAAAGGTGTTCATGCGCGTTTTCCCTCTTTAGATATTAATTATTATCTTCTTCAAAATCCACGTTATTTCCGACAGGTCTATCAAAACTTGGCCAGCCGGTTCCCGAATCAAATTTGGAATCCGAGTAAAAAAGAGGAGTTTGGCAGACAACACATTTATACATTCCTTTATCATGGTTGTCCGTATATTTTCCCGAACCCGGCGGCTCTGTTCCCTTAAGAAAACAGATATTATATTGCTCGGGAGTAAGTTTTTTCTTAAGCTCTTCCAGTTTTTTGGGGTCCATATACTATATAGTAGTATAGCAATTTTGAGGCTAAAAATCCAGCATTGGTTTATCCCAAGGTTTTATACCGAAAACAGGAGGTGAAATGATCGTTGACCATTCCCGCTGCTTGCATGAAGGCATAGCAAATAGTAGATCCTGCAAATTTAAATCCCCGCTTAATCAAATCCCGGCTTACTTCATCGGATTCTTTTGTTTTGACGGGAATGCTTGACAGCTTTTTGAATTTATGGATGATTGGCTTTTCGCCAACAAACTGCCAAATATAATTACTAAAACTTCCGAATTCTTTTTGTATTTCCAAAAACCTCTGCGCATTAGTAATTGCCGCATTTATTTTGGCGCGGTTTCGAATAATTCCTGAGTCGGAAAGCAAAGATTGATATTTTTTCTTGCCGTACTTAGCAATTTTTCTTGAATCAAAATTATCAAAAGCCTTGCGGAAATTTTTTCTTTTGTTAAGAACCGTTCTCCAGGAAAGTCCAGCCTGAAAAGCATCCAAGATTATGTATTCAAAAAGCAGTCTATCGTCGTGAACCGGAACTCCCCACTCCTTATCATGATAAGAAATCATTAGAGAATCATTTCCGGGCCAAGAACATCTTTTCACTAGAAAATTATATCAAAGGATTTAATAAAATAGTGGTGTCAATTTATATTTGGGGTAGATTTAAAAGATTGTCTTGAGGTAGTTGCGGAAATCGGAATGCTACATTGTTGGTATTTTCTTCAAAGACCGGAGGACTTAATTCTCTTCCCTTGGGATTGATAAAATCAAGAACCCATTGTTTTAGAATATCACTCTCTTTGTGGTCCCAAATTTTTCTGGGAATATTTGTCCGAAAGTAGGTAACAACTTCACCTTCTTGAACCTGATGAACCAAGCTAATCGTATATCCCTTAGTATCCGGGATGGATAGGAATCTCATCGGTTACTATCGTGCCTCCTATATCCTTAAGACCTCTTAAACCTAGTTCTCCCAAAAACATATGGTGATAAAGCCTATAAGTATATTATACACCGTTTGTCAAAAAATACCCAATAAATTCAAGGATTTGAGAGTTATGTTTGAGGCGGGGTGGTTTCGTAAATTTTGTCTCCTGTTTTTATTACAATCGGGCGGATAAGATTTACTCCTATCATCGCCAGCTTATGCCCGAATCCTCCAATAAAAGTCATAAGAAGAAAGTGCGCGGAGAGATTTAGCGCGTTATCCAAAACACCGGGAGGAATTATGTTAAGGCTCGGGAGAAGAGCGGATAAATTTGGCTGGCCGGTTGAATTTAATGAATTTAAATCAGTATTGGGTGTGGGAAAAGGAGTGCTTTTTGGTGAAACGCTGAAATAAGTAGGATGAATTATATTGGTAAATGCAAGAATTACCAGAACTGTGGAAAATACCATTATAAAAACGCCGGTGGAAAGAAAAACATATCCGGTCGTTTTACTATCCATAAAACAATCATAGACAACACGCTTCCCATTTGCAAGAAAATTACTTATCTTTGAAAAGCATCCTGTTGTAGACTTGTCTGGTAAGCTGCACATCTCTTTTGCAGTACTCATAAATTTCTTTATATTTACCTGCCAGGAAAAAATCAAAAACCTGGGAACCTTTAATGCCTCCATCTTTGGATGAAGGCAATTGTAAAATTTTCGCCAGAGCATCAAGAGCAATATAGGAATTACTCCATTTCTCCCATTCTTTCATGGTGTCAAAAATCGGAAAATTTCGGTATCTGGCGAAGGATAAATTTAGGTGTTTAGCAGAAGGTTTTATTCTATTTACTATTGAACGTTTATATATAAATCTAAGATCAAACTCCATTATGTTGTGACCAATGAAGCAATCTCCTTTTGCGGCAACCTTCCACCATTCTTCAAGTATCTTTTTTTCTTCCCCGTAAATTATTTGTACCTGCCCGTCTTCCAGTGCATACCCTATACAAAAAATTCTGCCAAAATCACCCGAAACTGCGGTGTCCCTGTAAAGTTGTTCCATGTTTTCCTTTCCCAAGTCCACTTCTTTACCGTATCTCTGTTTCTTTTTAAGAACTAAATCCAGAGCAGATTTCTTATCGCTTTCCTCGGCCGGAATAGTTTCGATATCTAAAAATATATTCACAATAAGCAATTATAGTATAAAGGATGGGAAAATGAAATCGGGATAAATAGGAATTTGAGAATGAACACGGCTTGAGATCGTGGTTAAAAAGTCAGATTAAAAATGAGAAAAAACGGGAATATACGGCTGCAACTATTTCCAAATTTTGCTTAAGCAAAATTTGAACTTCTCTGGTATTATTATTATATATGGAAGAAGAATGTCCTAAATGCGGATCACCGCTTGCACCGATAACTGAAACTTCTACAGGCAAAAAACTTCAGAGATGTTCGACCGGAAGCTGGGATGTTGATGCCAAGAAAAATGTAGGATGTGATTATGTTAAATGGATCATTCCCGAGCCCGAGACTCTTGATGAGAAATGCCCCAAATGCGGATCTCCCGTAATGCTTGTCACAACCCGGTTTGGCAAGAAGATGAAAAAATGCTCTACCAATACATGGAATAAGGAGACAAAAAAGGCAGAGGGGTGTGATTTTGTGCAATGGATCAACGGCACCAGTGAAGAGCTGGACGAAGACTGCCCGCAATGCGGGAAGAAACTCGTACTTTATACAACCGCCGCAGGAAAGAAAATGAAGAAATGCTCAACAAGCGGTTGGGACAAAGAGAAGAAAGTGGCGACAGGCTGTACTTATGTGCAGTGGCTAAAAGCAGACGAATATCAGAAAAAAGATGAACCGAACGGCGAAGAGTTTCTTCCTCCAGAGTCAACATCCAAGTCTTAGCTAATTATTAAATCTCCCTTCAGTAAATTCAGGATAAACAATAATTTGAGAATGAACATGCTTTAAATTGGGCCTGAAAACCGCGGATTATATTACGAAAGCAAGGAAAATAAAAATCCGGCTAAGAAGTAGAATTTTGACCTGCATGAATTATATGATGGAAAAAGAAAGAAAGCTTGAAATAGCAAGAAAAAAGTTATATAAAGGAATATAGCATGACGAAGCAGATTTACGAAAATTATTGGAAGATAACCCTTGCATATACTAATATTTATGCGGAAGAATTCGAGAAGGTTTTAAACATAATTGTTCATTTTATTGATGATAATTATACTGTTGCCTACTCAGACGAGAAATACGAAAAACTGCAAAAATCTATAAATGACATTTTCCCAAAGAATGAAACATCTATAAGAAAGGCCATCAATACTTACGTTAAACTAGGATTTATTAACTATAAACTCGAGTCTTATCACAAAGACTCTCCGGTCTTTATCAGGGAGACAAATAGACAAAAGAAGAAAACTATATTTTCTAAAATTGTCTATTCTAATTCAAGCTTTGACAGAACAGTTACCAATTACTCTCGAAAAAGAGAAATAAATTTTCTTATAAAAACATTAGCTGAGGTAGAAAAAATGGACAAGAGAGATCTATTAGCGCTAATGACTAAAGATATTACTACAGTTTCAAAGGGATATCTTAATAGAGAGGAGCTTGATCGAGTTAAAAAATATGCAGATAAAATAGATTTTTGCTTCTAGGAAATACAATCAACGCGGTCATCTCTGGTCTATTCTTAGAAACTTAGATAATTTAGTTATAAAAAGAGGCTATTTATATCTCGAGGAAGAGGCCCCTGAATTAGGCTTAGATACTTATAATATTGTGCAAAAGAGAGATCCTTATTTACAAATTATCTATAAAAATGGGATCAAAGAAGAATGCATGCAACTATTTGGAAGAGTACAATGTATGATAGAAAAATTAGATTATCCCCCTATTTCTTTAATAGCAAGTCATATAAAACCATTTATTGAATCTTCGGAAGATGAAGCTTATGATGCAAGCAATGGGTTACTGCTTAGTAGAAATATTGATATCTTATTTGACAGAGGATACATTTCTTTTGATAAAAACGGTAAGATTATTTTATCCACTAAGCTTACTGAAGATGTAAGAAAATATCTTAGCAATTATTACCTTGACGGACCGCTTTTAACAGAAAAGAGGAAATCTTATCTTAACTATCACCGAACGAAAATTTTTGTTGCCTAAGATCTAATGAGTCAATTACAGAATTGGCCATTCTCTCGCGTTTTAAAACAATATTTTTGTTATCTTTTTTATCAAATAAATTATTTTTCATAATAAATAGTAGTTCTACATTTTTTTTCTTGTTTTCTTTTCCTGTTAACTTATAAACATGTCCCATCTCAATTAGTCTAATATCGGAGGAGTATTTTTTTATTATATTTATTAATTCCTCTTCGCTGGGATAAGACTTATTGTTATAGCTTAATATCCAATATTTATATTTAGCTAGTTTGGAAAAAAGTTTATCAAAAAGAAATAGGGCCTTTTTTTATCAATGAAATTATCCTTAAAAGGCTTCGATTTCCTGTTTTTAATAAACTCATCGAGAAGGCTATAGAAATCAAAATAGTTATTCATGGTACCAGTATATGGAGGATCTAGATATATAGCATCCGCATTCACCTTTTCTATAGCCTCGAATACATTTTTATTTAATGCTCTATTTTTTTCACCATTATCGAAAATTGCGTTATTATATAAGCTAAGATTGTCTAAAATATGTCGTTTAATCTCCAAATTGTGATAAGATCTCTTTCGCTTATACTTTCTGTAACTATACTCCTCATCTCTTAGCTGAGTTATTTTGTTCCATCCCAGATTGAATCTAGAATAAGGCATTTTTCTAATCATCGCTCTTCTTAAGAGAATTAAAGCAAGGGATTTCTTATATTTATTTTTTAATTTATCCACATTGCGTCTATACTGATCTAATTCCATACATTCCTCTGGAAAAAATAATCTATTCCTATAGTTTTTAAACATGTATCCCTCCACAGGCTTTCCTGAAAATAAGATTTCTAAATCTTCTGATTCCAGAATAACCTTGCTGTTTTCGATTAAAGCATGAGATATGAGGTAATTTATTTTCATTATATCATTTGTTATTACTTTAAATCCCCTCTTCTTAGCTTCAAAACCCACAGATCCTCCACCAGAAAACGCATCAAAGAAAGTAAGGGTATTTGGAGGAATATTATCGCAGATGATCTTAGCTAATTTCTCTTTATTACCAATGAAATTAATTCTAGGAAATTTATTCACCACTAATTATTTATAGCATTTTTGCTATCTCTTTAGCAACAAAAAAAGCTAAAAGTGGTGGAATAGAGTTCCCAACCTGCTGTTGTTGAGAAATTTTATTTCCTAAAAAAATAAACTTATCTGGGTAAGTTTGAATTCTAGCAAGCTCTCTTACAGTAAGAGCGCGATTTTGATTATAATGAAAAATTTTTCTCATATCTCCTGTCACGCAATAGGAAGGCTCATTTTTTTTATAACGTATGTATTTCCGAACATCCCCTCCCAATGGCCTAAAGCGAGAAGGAATTGATTGTTTCGACCCTCCTTCCGGTACATAGCTCATCTTAAATAACATCTGCGCTGTGTGATTCATGGATTCATGATTAGGAATTAATGAACTTTGCCCAGATTTAAGCTTTGGCAAATCTCCTATGGCTTTTTCAATTGATATATATTCTTTTACTCTTGGTTCTGGAAATAAATTTTCAACCCCCAACCTATTGCCAATAAAAAAAACTCGAGATCTTTTCTGCGGAACACCATACGCCTCAGAATGTAAAATTTTAACATCTATTTTGTAGCCTATCTTCTCAAATTCATTTACTATTTCCTGTTTTGTTTTACCTTTATTGTGACTATATAAACGAGCAACATTCTCCATTACAAGTATTTTGGGCTTGACAATTCCGACAACGCGAGAGAATTCTTTAAACAAATGGTTGCGAGGATCATCTACAAATCTTCTCCCAATTCTCCCTGCTATTGAAAATCCTTGACATGGAGGCCCACCAATGACTACATCGACTTTTTTACCCCCCACTAGATGCAGGATTTCTTTTTTCTCCAATTCTCCTATATCTTTTCTTAAAAGAACATGCATAGGAAAGTTAGAAGAATAAGTATCACAAGAAAAAATATCATTATCAATTGAAAACATATTTTTAAATCCTGCATTCTCAAAGCCCAAGGTCATGCCGCCTGCACCTGAAAAAAGATCAATAAACGATAACTTAACTTTATTCTTGTCCATAATAATTGACAATCTGCTAATAAAAGGCTTTAATATCTCTGATTCTAATTATAATACATGACTGACGTATTTAGTGTTAAAAAAAGAAGAGAGATAATGTCAAAGATACGAGGGAAAAATACTGGATTAGAGAAAATAGGGTATAGCATGCTAGATGAATCTAAAGTTAGTTATATCAAACATCCCAAGGGAATCTATGGCAATCCAGATGCAGCAAATAAAAAATTAAAGATTGCTATTTTTTTCGATAGTAATTTCTGGCATGGTTTTAATTATTATAAGGGCTTCCACAAAAAGCTACCTAATGATTATTGGCATAAAAAAATACAAGACAATATTAAAAGAGATCTTAACGTAAATTCAATTCTTTTTACGCAGGGCTGGACAGTTATAAGATTTTGGGAGCATGACATGATTAAGAATAAAAATAAATGCTTTCTTTATTTAACTAAAGCATTAAAAAGCGCGAGTAAATGAAAATTATTTTCCAACTTTTGTGTGGCTAAAGCGAGAAGTAAAAGCAAGTTATTTTACGTCCAAAAGTTCGATGTCGAAGATGAGTGTGGTATTTGGAGGGATTACTCCTCCCGCACCTTTCTGCCCATATGCCAAATCTGCAGGAATTATTAATCGCCTTTTTCCGCCCATCCTCATTCCAATAATCCCCTGATCCCATCCTGCAATTACCTTCCCTGTTCCTATCTCTACAGTTAAAGGCTGTCGACCTTCAGAGCTATCGAATACTTTTCCATCGGTGAACATTCCGGTGTAATTTACGGTAATGGTATTTCCGCTGGCCGCAGGTGTTCCGGTTCCTACCTGTGTATCTTCAATCAGAAGTTTTGTTATGGAGACTGGAGCCTGAGTAGGCGGTGTTGTCGGCTGGGGAGTGGGTTCTCCGCTTGGAAGAGAAATCGGAGAATTATCAAAAGGATTGGTAGGTTTTTTCTGATTTAAAGAGTAAATAACACCTATGACAACGAGGATTACCAGAAAGTATATAAACATGTACTTAGTATTCATCTTTAAGAGAGCGGTTCTGAAGAAGAACCGAATACATAAGACAGTCCTCAGCTTTTTTGATATCGTCTTTCTGATCAAGAACTATTGAAACTTTTTCAAGAATTTTTCGGACCGAAGAATCATTTGATTTTTCCAAAGACTGCTTAAGCCAGATTCTTGCTTCCTTATTAAAACGGCTTGCAGAATTCAGAGAGTTTCTCTGTATTGAAAGCGTAATTCTTTTTAAATCGCTCGCAAGTGATTGAAGAGCCAACTTATCCATAGATCATTAAAACAATTCCCTGAAAAAATATTTGCCTAGTTGCTCAAACTTACTTCTTCTTTCCGAGTCTTGAATCTCATTGCTTGTATTATTATCTGAGGGTCTTATGTTTATCATGGAGTTATTATCAATTATCTTTGTGTCCAAATCAATACCCCCGCCCCAAAGATTGCTTTGCTTTGAATTTTGATCAAGAAGAATACGCTCGTTTTCAAAATGTCTGTTCGCCCCGGCCGAACAAACTTTCTTTTCTATATCTATTACTGTTTTTATATAAGTTTGAAATTCTTGTGATAATTTTTCTATATCTTCTTTAGAAAAAGGGAACTCCTTGGTAATAATCACTAATAAGATTTTAACACAACTTCTCTTTGTTTAAAAAAACTATCCTGCTATAATATGTGCATGCTAAAAGCCTCGCAGATTTTAGAAAAATATATTTCTTTTTTTGAGAAGCGGGGGCATAAGAGAATTGCTAATTCTCCTCTTGTTCCTCAAAACGATCCGACAACCCTTTTTACCTCCTCCGGAATGCAGCCCTTGATCCAGTATTTCTTAGGGGAAAAACATTCTGCCGGGAAAAGACTTGTAAATGTTCAGAATTGTTTTAGGGCAGCCGATATTGAAGAAGTCGGAGACAACAGGCATATAACTTTTTTTAGAATGCTTGGCAATTGGTCTTTGGGAGATTATTTTAAAAAAGAACAATTGCCATGGTTTTTTGAATTCTTAATAGATGCCCTTAAACTCGATTCTAAAAGATTATATGTAAGTGTTTTTGAAGGATATGACAGTATATCGCGTGACAGCGATTCGGAAAAAATTTGGACAGAAATTATAAAAAAAGAAGGTTTTAACCCAAAAGAAAGAATTTATTTTTATGGTGCGGATAAAAACTGGTGGTCCCGCTCCGGCGCGCCAAAAGACATGCCACCGGGTGAACCGGGAGGACCGGATAGCGAAGTGTTTTTTGATCTTCAAGCCCCGCATGATAAAAAATTTGGAAAGAATTGTCATCCAAACTGCCAATGCGGAAGATTTCTTGAAATTGGAAACTCCGTATTTATGGAATACATTAAAAAAGAAGACGGAACTTTTGGAAAACTGCCGAACAAGAATGTAGATTTTGGCGGAGGTCTCGAGAGACTTTTGGCGGCAGTAGAAAACCAAGCAGATATTTTTAAAACTTCTCTTTTTTCTCCAATCATAGAAACTATTGAGAAAATAACTTCTGAAAAATACGAAGGATTTAAAAAAGAAATGAGAATTATCACAGATCATTTAATTGCTTCAGTTTTTATAGCTTCTTCCGGCATTACCCCTTCGAACAAAGACCAGGGATATGTGCTTCGCCGTTTAATTAGAAGATCTTTTGACAACATCAACTCTATAAGAGAACTCGAAAACCTAAATATCCCTACCCAGGCTGTTGTTGAATCAATTATTTCTCAATATAAAACTACAGACCCTGACCTTGAGCAAAATTTTGAAAAAATAGTAAACACAATTTTGGAAGAGATCAACAAGTACAGATTTACAATTAATAAGGCGCGAAGTTTTATTCAAAAAAAATATCCTCAGATAGGGGACGAGCTTAAAGGAGTTAAAAAAATATCCTCAGATGATGCATTTATTCTTTACTCAACCCACGGACTTTCCCCAACTCAAATAAAGAGTTTAGGATATGTATTTGATCAACAAGAGTTTGCAAAAAAAATGGGAGAGCACCAAGGGGTCTCAAGAAAAGGTGCAAAGAAGAAATTCGCGGGAGGGCTGGCGGATCATGGCGAAAAAACAATCATGGGGCATACTGCAACTCATCTTCTCCATCAGGCGCTTCGGGATGTTTTGGGAGATAAAGTTTTTCAGACAGGTTCAAATATTACAAGCGAAAGAATTAGATTTGATTTTTCTTATGATAAAAAATTAACGAATGAGGAAATTTTAGAAGTTGATAAAATAGTAAATGAAAAGATTGATAAAAATTTGTCTGTCAGATTTGAAATAATGCCGCTTAAAAAAGCAAAAGAAATTGGCGCAATAGGACTTTTTGATGAAAAGTATGAAGATAAAGTTAAAGTATATTTTATTAATGGTTCGGCGGGCTCACCACAGGATGCTTATTCGGTCGAATTCTGCGGAGGCCCTCATGTTGAGTTTACAGGAAAGCTCAAAAGGTTTAAGATAATAAAGCAGGAAAATATTGGACATGGACAAAGACGAATCTATGCCAAAGTTGGTACTTTTTTATGAAACTTCCCTCCTTGCCGTTTCTTAAAAAAAAAGAGAACAAGGAATATTTTTTAGCCCTAGTCCTTCGAAACGAAAAGGTAAATGCGGTTTTTTTTGAAGAATCAGGGGGAAAAGTCAGCGTTTTAGGGAAAC
>MFNM01000041.1 GCA_001782085.1 Candidatus Levybacteria bacterium RIFCSPHIGHO2_01_FULL_37_33 | reverse complement strand
GAGATCCAATGCTTAAGATTTATTCCCAAAATAACAAACCAGTTTAAAATAAAAGGATATTTGCCTTGGTAATGTTTGCGGTAAAAGATTTTCATTGCCGAAAAACGCCAGTTTGTAGCTCTTTTTTTCGTCTCAAGATTTGCGGTTGTAATTTCTTTTGAAACCTTTTTTATTCCGCCGGATACTCCTTTATAATGAAGGGCAGAAATACTTGGTACAAAATATATTTTCCATCCAATTTCCTTAAGTCTAAAACAAAATTCCAAATCTTCTCCATAAAAAAAATAATCCTCATCCCACCATCCTATTTGTTCTCCTGCCTGCCGCCTTATCATCATAAAAGCGCCTGCGCATGCGTCTATTTCATGGGTTTTTGAAATATCCAGCCAGCCCAAATTATACCCTCCGAATAGCTTTGATTTTGGAAATAGTTTTGAAAGACCGGAGAAATACGAAAAAGAGTTCCACGGATTTGGAAAACCTCTGTGAGCCGCATCATCAAGTTTACCGTTTGGCATAACCAATTTGCATGTAGCCGCTCCAGCTTTTGTATGTTCGTCCATGAATTTAACCATATTAAGAAGTGCGTCTTCATAAACAACAGTGTCGGGATTTAAAAACAGAACATACCTCCCTTTAGATTTTTCAACCCCCAAATTATTTGCCTTGGAAAACCCAATGTTTTCCTGGTTTTTAACTACAATAACATCCGGAAATTTTGTTTTAAGCATTTCTAAGGAATTATCCTCAGATGCATTATCTACAACTATAATTTCGTAGTCAAACCCTTTCGATGTTGCTTTTATCGATTCTAAACATTCCTCAATAAAGTCTTTGGTGTTATAAGAAACAATAATTATAGAAAGATCAATCATAAATTAGAAGACAGATCGGTAAACTTTTTCAAGCTCTTTGGTAATATTCTCCCAGTTATATTTTTCTTCCACAAGACTTCTTGCGTTTTTTGTGATTTTCTCATACAAATTTTTATTATTGAGAACTTCAATTACACTATCTGTAAGCTTTTGATTGTCATCTGCAATTATAACTTCTTTTCTGTTTTCGGCTCCGATTCCTATTGCGCCAAGCCGGGTCGTTACAACAGGAACACCAGATGCCATTGCCTCAAGTATTTTAAAACTTGTACCTCCTCCTATTCTTATAGGAACAAGCAAGAGATCTGCTTTTTCGAAAATTTTAGAAGTATCTTTTGGTGCATTTTCATCAAAAACCACATCTTCTCCGCCAAGCTTCTTCAATGAATCGGGAATTTTTTTACCAACTATCCACAGCTTTAATTTGAAATTTGCCTGCCCGCCAGTGCCAGGCTTTGGCAGGCGGGAAATTTGAAATTTGAAATTAATGGTTGGCCAAATATCTCTCAAAATCATTCTTGCCGCGTCTCTATTCTCAACCCAATTAAAATCTCCAATGAAGAGTATAGTCTTTTCTCCACCTCTTTTAATTCTGGATTCTGAATTCTGAATTCTGAACTTTTCTATATCTACTCCATTAGGAACAACAAAAACTTTATTGTTCTTTTTTTCTATAATTTTTTTATCTTCACCAGAAACTGAAACAACAGCGTCAGCTTTTGCCCATTTTTCTTCTTCTATCTTTTTCAGCTTAAGAATATCAATGTCAAGAAGTGATTTTATATAAAACGGGGATTTGTCTCTGAATCTTTTGTAGACAAGGTACTCGATATTATGCTCTGCTAGAATTACGGGAATTGATATTTTGTTTGGTAAATTTTGCATAACATAAAAAGTTTCGACGTGAATTAAATCAAATTTTTCTTTTTTCAATATTTCTTTTATTTCCCTTTTCATTTGAGAATGCGTGTGACCCGTTACCAGAAATGGATATTTTGAAAAACCTGTTTTAAAAATGTTTTTTAAAGTCCATTGTTTTTTTCGACCTACGGTAATTATTTTTTTACAGAATTTTCCAACTTCCGCAATATCTTGTTCGTTTTGATAAGCTCTTTTTTCGCAAATTAGAGTTATTTGATGATTCTTGAATAAGATTTTAAGAATGTTATATAGCCTTATATGGCCACCTGAGATTAAAGGATAGGGAAGATAGGGCGACACCATTAAAATTTTCATGGTTTTTTGGTAAGACTAAAAAGAAGAAAATCAGATGATGAATAAACTAGTTTATAAGATTTGCCAAAATCGTAATCCTGAGGCTTAGGGCCAAAAATTACAAGATAATCCGCTCCCATCTTAATAAGCTCAGGGAGAGGTTTTTCAAAGCTTGACCATCCGCGTCTATCCATAAAATATAAAGCGGTTGTATCACCATTTGCCGTAGGCACAATTACTTTTGCATCTTTTGGAATAAGACTATCTATTATTTTTCCGGCACTTATAAGCTCCGGATGATCTATATTGTAGAATGCACGGATATTAAACCATCCAAAAGATAACATAAAAACTATACTGATAAAAAGAATGATAAGAGAGACTGGTCTATAAATATTGGTTTTGTTTTCCCAGAGAAAAGATGCGCCGAGCGCAAGATATATTGCGATACTTGGCATAATAAGAATCTGGTAATAATCATGCTGAACGTTTCCTCTTGCGATAACGGTAATGTATAAGAGTGATGAAACCAGAAAAGATAGGAAAAATAAATAACTTTTCTTGGGAAGCTTAAGAAGGATACCTAAGATAAGCAAGGGTAATCCCCAATATCCTAAAATTAATTTCCCAATTCTTTCTGCGAAGATCCACTGGAAAAAAGCTCCTTTAAAACGGATGTTCCCTCCATTTAGAAGCCAGCCACTTTGAGGAATGCCTTCGGGGTACTGAAACATCCAAAGTCTCCATACCATTAATGGGATCACAGACAAGATTGCAAATAACCAGAACTGCCATTTCTTTAGAAAGGCAAGACCGTACTTTTCAAAAGCAAGAGAAATCATAGGCAAAATAAAAAATATCGCAAAAGGCTTAAGAAGAAGAGCTGCTACGGTAAAAATAAGCGAAATCATAAATCGTAAATCGTAAATCGTAAATCTTTTTCCCTCAAGCCACTTGTCAAAAAAATATATAGCACCTAGGAATGCGGTAACAGTAGTTTGATCCGGCAATATGGTCCTTCCAAAATAAATATTAAAAGGTATAAACGTAAAGAAAAATGCGGCAAAAAGACCTGATATTCCATTTAAGTGTTTCTTTATAATTAAATATAAGAATACGGAAGATAAAAGAGATGAGAAAATAGTAACTAGCCTTCCCCACTCTTCAATAGTTAAAATCCCAAAGAGCTTAAAAAGACCTGCTTGCGCAATATTATAAATTGGGAATTCCACAAATCTATATCCATTGGGATTATCATAAATTCCCGAAGGAACATTAGAAAGATCGTCAAATCGGGGATGTAAAAGATCAAAGCCGAATTTAATAAAGTTTCTGGAAACTGCAGAGGTATCTGCCTGTCTCCATGCTTGCCAGTCGGCAATAGGAGCATTAAACTTATAAAGTCTCACCAAAAATCCAAGCATAAGTATTATAAAAAGGACTAGAATCTCTTTTTTAATTTTCATTTGTTTACAGAAATTTTTTTGGGACGATATACGGGATCGAGACTGCCGTCTTCATTAAACTTAAATATCGGATTTAGAGCAGATGTTCCCGCGCCTTGATCCAAAGCTTGCCTAACATTCGGGTGCAAATAAACCTTTAAATTTTTATTTTCAAAAGCAAACCAAAGAGCATCCGCAAGGCCAACAGGAAATACCCAAGCCTGCCCATATTTAATCGGTACATCTACAAAATGAAGTTCAACAGGCTCTTTTGACCAATAGTCTGAATATAGGGCATCGATTGAAATAAAAAATCTTCTGGTTTTTTCACCGGCCCCAGTCCAATCAAGATGAATTTGCTGAACCTGAATTATTTGTAAAAGAAAAAAAACTGAAATTAGTGTCGTAATTGCTGCAAGGGCAATATCTTTTCCGTAATTTTGCAAGTACATATAAAGTTTTTTTATAAGAAATACAAAAACTATGACTAATCCAAAAGATGCAAGGTAACTATATCTTGAAGTAATGTTACCCAATCCCAAAAATGGCAAAAGAGATATGATAAAAAATAAAAACCCAAAGACAATTATTCTTTTCTCTCTTTTTTCCATATTTGCGAAAATTTTTCTATATAAGAAAGCAGAAATGAAAACTATTAATAAGCTTCCAAGCAAAACAAGTATCATGTTTTCTCTAAGAAAATTACGAAATGTTTCATATAGAGGTAAGGAAATTGGGCCAAAGAAAGCAAGAGACAGATAGCCCAGAAGATTACCTACTGCATTAAATGGAAGTTTTAGCAGGTTATAGCTGTAATCACCCGAAAACCAATGGCTTTGGGCATTGTAACGGACAATTAAATAGATCCCTACAGGAATGAATAAAAATATTAAGTGTAGTTGTCTTAGTAATTTGCGAGGATTTATTGATTCTTCTTTGGTAAATTTATACGCAATGATAAGAAGGGGAATGATTACGCCTTGTTCGTGAAAAAGTAAACCAAGAGTTAAAGCTATTAGGGATAAGATGTAATAATGGATTTTTTTCTTTTCTTCCCAGAGGATAAAAAAGAGTAGGCTTGAAAGTGCAAATACGGCGGTAAAAAGAAATCCTGTTGAGGAAATCCAAAAAACAGCTTCGGAATATCCGCTTATCAGAAGAAATAAAAAGGCAGCTAAAACGGCAAAAAAGTGACTGCGTAAAATTTTCCGGGCAAGCAAAAAGAAAAGAGCTGCTGCAGTAAAGTGAAGCAAAATCGATACGGCATGATATATGACTTGGTTAAACCAGAATATTGAATACGTTAGCAAAAAATATATCTTTGTCCCGGGCCTGTAGAAAAATCCGTCGGACTCCGTAAAATAATGAGCAATTGTTGAGAAGGGAGAGCTTGCCCACCTAAACCAGGTAAAGTCGTCTCCGATGAAAAAATTATTAAGCATTGGTGAGAAAATAAAAACGGCTGCTATAAAGAGATAAAAAATTACAGCATACGTTGAGGTTACTGCTTTTTTAAGTTCTGGATAAAGTTCAATTTTTTCGGTCTGATATAAGACGAGAATTCCCAAAACTACTCCTGTTAAAATCCACAAAAGATAAGCAATCTTTGATGCTTCAAATACATCGATAAGAGTCGCGTTTAAAGCAATTCCTATAAAGCCGGCTACAAATCCCAAGATAAAACTTCTTGCAACTTTTGAAGAAACACTGGGCAATATTTTTTTTATGTAAATCCCCAAGGCTAAAAATATAGCAAGAAAGGAAGCAGTACCGAGAATTCCAGTTTCGCCTAACATCCGGAAATAATTATTATCAACAGCAAGGCTCACCGAACCATAACCTGAGCCAAATAATATATTTTTTTTGAAAGCCTCAAGCGCCCGCGGCCATTCACCTTGAAATCGGGTTGTAAACGAAAGATCGTATGCTGAAGCTTTTTTGATTATAAAGTCTCCGTGAAAGATAAAAACTTCCGCAAACGCACTAGATTTAGCATCGGGAGAAACCTCATAAAAGAAGTATCCTGATTTTTTTGTAACAGGGGACAAGGAAAGGTTTATATATCCTGTTCCCTGCGGTAAATTCTCACCTGTTGATAGGTTTGGCGCAACAACAAGAGGCACCTCTCTGGGGAAATCATCCAAAGATAATAATGCGGACGGAGAAGCTTGCTGTCCCCGGTCTGCAACTCGCTTTTGTATGATAATTTTATTTTCAAACCTTTGGGACGGCACAAATTTAACACTTCCTATTGCGTCTCCTGTTTTTGCGTCGACTAAAACACTAACCTCTTTGACTGTATTTCCAAAACGTGAAAGCAGAGCAGGCTGAAAGCTTAAAAAAAGAAATGCGAATATCGCAACAATTGGAAAAGATAAAACAAAAATTTTTTTATTTTGGAAAAAAAGAACTATAAAAAGAGCTATTAATAAAACGAAAAAGGATACTCTGGACACCGTCGTAAAAAGAAGACCAAATCCTAAAATAACGGTAAGCAGTATAATAATTTTTACCAACCGGTTTCTAAATCCAAAAATCAGGCTCGTTAAAATCGGGAGAATTAAAACAAGGTAAGCAGCCAGATCATAATGCCCGGCAAAGGTCGAAGGGACCCTGGAAAGCTGAGAAAGCCTTATCGGAAGTCCTTTTGCAAACTCCTCATTCATTGTAAGATAGGCCGGGAAACCTAAGTATTTTTGCCCAATTCCATACGCCACAACGAGAAGAAGCGTAAAGACTAAGACACCGATAATTACATTGAGAAATTTTTTATCTTTCATTACGGAATAAGCTATAAAAAATAGGCTTGGTACTCCACATGGCGCAAAAAGCTTAAAAAGGCTACATTGGGAAAAACATTAGAAGTTTGAGGAAAAATCAGAAGAACTCCATGGATAGTGGCTAAAGCACCAATCAACCAATAAATCATAATAGACAGTGTAAGAGGTGTTTTGATGGTTACTTTTTTTTTAAAAAAAAGAAAAAGCCATAAGGCAAGAACAAATATAACCAGAAAGTCTTCGGCTCTAATATAAACCCATGTATTTTGCACATCTAAAAGGGGCAGCTTGGGATACAGAGGGATAAACATCAATAGAACCAAAGTAGACAAAAATAAAATATTATTCCATCCCCACAATAATAATTTTTTCATGTTTTTAGAGCTTTTGAATAAGTATCGGATAAATATCTATTATTTATTATCCTTCCGATTATTACAAGAAGGAAGGCTTTTAAATAGAGCATTGATTTTACAATAGAGTAAGAAAGAAAATTCCCATGCTTCATATAAAAATATAAAAGTCCTTTGTAAATATTTTTTATTGCGAAAGTTCTGTTGCTTGATCCAAGTTGTATATGTATCAACTTAACGTCTGGATAAAAATAGGTCAAGAAACCCCTATTTTTTGCTCTAAAGCATAAATCCATATCTTCCATATACATAAAATAATTTTCATCAAATCCGCTCAGTTTTTCAAAAAGATCCCGTCTTATCATCAAACACGCACCGCTTACCCAATCGACTCTTGATATTTTTGATGGACTCGATCTTACAAAACCAATTCTCTCCATTCCTAAAAGCATTAAGAGAATATTAAATAAATTGTAAAATTTTCCGGCAGATCGCTGCAAGCTTCCATCGTTATTGGTCAATTTTCCACCTACTATTCCCACCTTTGGATTGCTATTTAAAAAATCTGTTATTTTTAAAAAACCTTGGTCTTTTATATACGTGTCTGAATTTAAAAACAATAGATGTCTGCCCTTTGCATATTTTGCTGCCCTGTTGTTCCCCTTAGTAAATCCCAAATTTTCTTCATTCTCCAGAAGTGTTAAAAAAGAAATAAATTTTGAAGCTTTAATCCTTTCTGCCGATCCGTCTTTGGAACCGTTATCCGCAACTAGAAGTTCTACCTCTGCATTCTTCAAATCTTTTTTGTATTGACTGACTACTGATTCTATGCATTTGAGAGTAATATCTTTGGTATTGTAATTTAAAATTATGATCGATAATTTAACCATCTATCTAAACCAAGCAGCTCTTCCCAATCTATAATTAAGATTTTTGATTCTATCTTTAATTGGCTTTGCAGGAACCCCTCCGACAATTGTAAACTCCTCAACATCTTTTGTAACAACAGCGCCTGCTCCAACCACAGCTCCCTTTTTGATTTTGACTCCGGGAAGAATAATTGCCCGAGGTCCAATGAAAACATAATCTTCTATAAAAACCGGAGAGGATATTGCAGGAAAGTCGGAGCTTTGAACATCGTGTTCTGCATTATAAATCATAACCTCCGATGCTATATCTACATGGTCTCCTATAACAAGCTTATCTCTGCCGTCTAAAACTGCACCCTCTCCAATTATTGAATCTTTTCCTATCTTTATATTCTTTGGATCGTAAAAAACAGCTCCCATATGAATAGCTGACCCATTACCTATACTCATTCCGGAAATTCGATAAAAAAACCTTCTGACATGGTGTGACGGCACAAAGCCCACTATTCTTAAAATAAAATTTACAAATTCCGTCAATATCGTTCTTAATCTTCTAAAAACTTTATCCATACTTTATAAACTTTGAACTTTATTACTTTATGAACTCTTTGCAAGTTGTTCCAGGACTTGCAAAGTTTCCCTTGCAGTCTTCTCCCAGCTGAATTTCTTAATCTGTTGGTATCCTTTTTGAATCATTTCTTCTCTTAATGTTTTGTCTTCTATAACTTTTTTGATTTTTTCCGCAATGTCGTTAACGTTCTCAGGGTTAAAATACAAAGCCGCATCTCCCCCTGCCTCAGGAAGACTTGAGACATTGCTTGTTATAACCGGACAGCCGTACTTCATTGCTTCAAGAACCGGAAGTCCGAATCCTTCATAAAGACTTGGTAAAACAAAACAAATAGCATTCTGATAAAAGACCGGTAATTCTTCATCGCTTACAGAATCTAAAAACTTAACTCTATCGGAAACATTGTATTTTTCCGGAGCATTTAAAATATCCTCGTACATCCAGCCCTTTTTCCCAATAATTACCAGATTTAAATTTTTGACTTTTGATTTTAGCCTAGAAAATGCCTCAACAAGCCTTTCTATATTTTTTCTTGGCTGAAGCGTCCCCACAAACAAAATATAGTCTCCTTTAACCCTGTATTTCTCTTTTAATAATTTTGAATTTTGCATTTTGAGTTTTGTCCGCCAACTGGCGGATTGAATTTCGGATTTTACCCCAGGATAAATTACTGAGATTTTATTTTCAGATACTCCGTATGCTTTGATTATATCATTCTTGCTGGATTTACTTATCGTGATAATTTTTTTTGCTTTTTTTATTGAGTATCTACCCCAAAGTTTTAGCTGATATAGATCTCTTTTTTTAAATAATTTTGGGAAATGAAGGTATGAGACATCAAGAATTGACACAACAGAAGGGTAAGTGACATAAAAAGGAAGATAATGCGTTGGAGAGAAAAAAACATCAGGTTTTTCTTTATCAAAGAAGAGTTTCTTAGAAAGTGCTATCAGAGTCCAGAGGGTCCGACCCTTAATAACTTCATAATGCCAATTTTTTGTCTCAGCCGGCATATCGGAAGCAGGATTTATTGGAAGATATATAAAGTATTCATTTTGTTTGTCTATAATTGAAAGCGCAGTAAGAAGCTGAAAACAAAATTCACTGCTTCCGACCCTATTCGGTAATCCGGTTGCCCTATCGTATCCAAATCTTGGCACTACCGCCTCATATGCATTTATTCCAATAACCATAGTATTAAGTATAAAGAATTAAGTATTAAGTATAACTTTTTGAACTTTTGATAAGTCCATTATCTAAGACACTAAGACACCCCTGGGGTGGATTTAGCTTGACACCCCAGGATATAAGACTTTTATTTTGTTGGGATCCAAACCCAAAATCTCTATCGCGTCTTTTTTTGTTGCCTCCGATATGCAAAAAATCAAATCCGATTCTTTTTTAACCCATTTTACTTTTCTTTTTTGAGTAGCGACTATTTTCCTATCTGTTTCTTGCGGATATTTATAGACAATTAAATCGTAGAGGATCGTGGCTTTCTTTGCGCGCTTTACCGGTGGCTCTGTCCAATCTGAAGTAATAAAAAC
>MFNM01000040.1 GCA_001782085.1 Candidatus Levybacteria bacterium RIFCSPHIGHO2_01_FULL_37_33 | reverse complement strand
CCCGGGGATAACAGGCTGATCGCATCCAAGCGTTCACAGCGACGATGCGGTTTGGCACCTTAATTAACATTGGGGCGCCTGTAGAGCAATCTACAAAGCTTGGTTATTCATACGCATTTAGAGTGTGCGTTGGTTTAATAAATTTACTAGTTAATATCGGTGGACACCTTGCCTTGAACAAGTAGGGTCAATACCGAGGGAATCCTTCGACGCAAAATTAATTTTTTGCTCAGGACCCGTATCGACTGGATTCCGTTTGGAAAGACGGATGAAGATAGAAGTTTATTGTGCTTTGCGGAAAATCTATAACTTCTATAAAAGACTAGCTCCTCCTACATTAAAATTACGGAGGATGAAGGTATAGTCAAAACTTTTGGTAACAAAAGAGGAATAGAGCGATGTCGGCTCATCCTATCCTGGGGCTGAAGAAGGTCCCAAGGGTCGGGCTGTTCGCCCGTTAAAAGGGTACGCGAGCTGGGTTAAGAACGTAAATATACATTGCGTTCTAGCATAGTAATATGCTACAATAAATTCGACTCATATCGGTGAAACCCTCCTAAGGTTTTTTTTGAACTGGCCTTAGAGGGCAACACCGAGGGAAGACGAAGATGGTAGAGGTAACAAGGGCTTATATTGCTGGTTTTCTTGACGGAGATGGTTCAATCTTCTTGCAATTAATTAGAAGAGAAAGCTACATTTTCGGTTATCAAGTACGAGCAAGCATTGTGTTTTATCAGCATCATACGAACAAGAGAATTCTTCGTTGGTTAAAACACAAATTGAGAGTTGGCTATCTAAGAGATAGAAAAGATGGGATGGCCGAGTATACGATAGTCGGCTTAGAAGATGTAAAACGAATACTTCTTCTTGCCGAACCGTATGTTCTCTTAAAAAGAAAACAGCTAAAATTAGCCCTAAGAATTATTGATCGACTTAAAGAAGGTAAAATAAATCCAGGTACATTTTTACGAATAGCAAAGGAAGTGGATAAGTTTAAAATATTAAACTATTCAAGAAAACGTACTAATACATACGTTCAAGTTCATCAATATTTTCTAACTCATCATCTTTTGTCCCCGTAACGACTTCTCTGTTTATCAGAGGGACTTCAAGATTTACTTGAGGTAACACGTCGAGTCCTACTCTCGCTTTTTGGCGAGACAAGAGGAATAAGGTATAGTCTATGCCATTGGAAACAATGGATTAACATGCGTAAGACAGTTCGGACTCTATCCAGGACAACCGTTTGAGATTTGAGGAGATCCGTCCCTAGTACGAGAGGACTGGGATGGGGGAATCCCTGGTGTGCCAGTTGTTCCAAAAAGGAGCATCGCTGGGTAGCTAGATTCCCAACGGATAACCGCTGAAAGCATCTAAGTGGGAAGCCGCCTTCAAGATAAGATCTCGTGTCGCCGTAAGGCGACGAAGACCCCTTGTAGACTACAAGGTTGATAGGCGGGCGGTGGAAGTGCCGTAAGGCATTAAGCCTACCCGTACTAATGGTCGATTGTAGTATTAAACTCCGATTGAATCGGAGTAAAAACATTCTTTCTCTTCGCTTTTTAAAGAGTCAAAATTTGATATAATATTTTGCTGGTCTTTAGAGCGAGATGGAACGACCTGATCCCATTCCGAACTCAGAAGTCAAACGTCTCAGCGCTCACGATACTGGGTTTGTCCTGGGACAATGAGTCAAGGCCAGCATTTTTTGTGGAAATCAGCCCCAACTTGTTATATAAGTTAGTGTTACAAAGATACGCTATAGCGTAGCAGTGTACCGACTCAAGTGAAGCTTTCTCTTTTAATATCTTCTCCCAGCGCCTTTTCCTCTTGGAATTCTCCGTTTGCTTTTCTAAGAAAAGTTTTTCCGTCAAGGTCGATTATCCCGCCTTCTGCGACAAGATGTTTTAATTGCTCAGCGAGCGCGGATTGAAAATCATCGAGGGGGATACCCAGCTCATCTCTGACCAATTTAAAAACTTCTGGGGCAGGATTCCCTCCTACAAAATTTTTAGACGCAATTATATCAAATTCTTTTCCTCTAAGAGCCGGATGATCGGCGAGATCTCCGTTTAAGACTTGCTCTACCATATCCATCTCAACGCAGTCAAATTGTTTCCTATGAGATTCAGCATGTTCTCTTATATCTACTGCTGTTACTTCTGCTCCATTTCTTGCTGCAATCTCTGCAAAATGAGGATAGTAGATAGCCCTCCACCCCATTCTTGTTCGCAGCGCCTGACCCGATGTCCAATATCCGGGCGCCTTTAAGCGATTTAAAATCTGGATTTCCGCTCCACTCCTGGGTAACTCTGTCCAGAAATTTCGATGCTCTCTCAGCTAGTATAGATTCTGATGCTTCTCTAAATTTTTCACCAATGTCGACGCTAACCACGAGATTATGGTAGTAGGATTGAAGGTGATTGTCAAATTAAAATTCATCTTTTCGCGTTATGTTATTACAATGTTATAACGAAAAGAGCGTATGCAGCCCAGAGTTTTGTTGCAACAATTTTTGTGGTATTATGTCTTTCGTGGTTATTTCGCATCGCGGAAGAAAAACCGGGGAGAAGGAGAATTCGATTGCGGCTTTTGAAAAAGCCATTAAGATGGGCGCTGAGGGAATAGAATGTGATGCGAGATTGACCTTTGATAATGAAGTTATAATTATCCATGACAGAGTTTCAGAAACAGATAAAGAGCCTCTGACTCTTCCTGAACTTTTTCTCTATATAAAAAAGAAAGAAGCTCCATTTTTTATCGAAGTAAAAAGCTCATCCAAGGTTTTAATTGAAAAAATTATTGAAGAAATTGAGAAAGAAGATCTTTGGCAACTAGTTCACGCAATCGGTTTTTCAACAGTTATAAAAACAGCTCTAAAGGCTCAAGAAAAATATCCGAAACTCCGTGTTATGCCTTTTGTGAATTTTCCTCCCTTTTCTTTCATCAAAGTCCCTCAGAAGAGCTATGGTCTTTTCCTGGGATGGATTGATGAATGGCGGGGAAGCCAGTTTCTATTTCGAAAGTTGATTCCTCAGCAAAGACTTGAAAAACTCGTAAAACTTTATAAGAAGAATGGCTTTAAGGTTATGGCGGGAGTTATAAACAACGAAAAAGGTTTAAGATATTTCAAAAACGCAGGAATCACAGATATCGTCACAGATGAAATAGAGCTTACATCAAAGATTTTGAAGTAGTTATTTTTTCCTATCAAAAACAAATCTTTTGAGTACAAAATATCCGGCTCCCATAAAGAAGAGAGCACCTACTGCAATGATAATCGATCTACCAAATATTGTTTCGTAAAGTTTTTCCCCAAAGTAAAAAATGCCTATATCAGGAATCGATGCTATTAAAGTGGCAAGGAAAAATTTCGGAAAACTAATTCGGGTCAAGCCTGCGGCATAGCTTGAAAAATCCATCACCGGAACTGTAAACAGTCTTATGGCTACCAGTCCTAAAAATTTTTGCCGCTCCGAAAGTCTGTCTTCAAGTTTATGGATTTTTTTAATAGGAATAAATCTTTTAACCAAAGGCTCTCTGAATTTTCTTGCAAGAAAGAAGCTTATCGAGGTACCAATCATAATCCCGGTTACTGTATAAAGATAAGTCCTGAGCCATCCAAATATCGGAACAACTGCAAAGGAGACAACGCCTGCAGGAATCGCGGGGAATATTATTCCAATTATTCTCCAGAGAATTAGAAGAAGAGGACCAAGATACGGATGGGTTTTGATAGCTAGAATTACCTGCTCTGGTGAATTGCGAAAAAAGAAATAGACTCCGATCAGAACTAAAATCAGAAGACCAAATATCAGAAAAGAATTTCTCTTGCGCATTTTTAAATTATAGCAAGTTGTGGTACAATGGGAATACCTAATAATTAAGGAGGAATAAATGAGTGACAAAAAAAGTTCAGAGTTCAGAGTTCAGAGTTCAGAGTTCTAAATCAAACAAAAAACCACAATCGATGGTGGAGCTTTTAGCTTCGTATAAATCTCCATTCGTTACCCTTCATAAAGGCGATATAGTTGAGGGGAAAATTACCAAGCTCACATCAGGCGAGATTCTCGTTGACGTAAATGCCAAAGCAGAGGCAGTAGTTTTGGAGAAAGATAAAAAAATTCTTCACAATATTTTATCATCTTTATCTAAGGGAGATAAGGTTACGGTTCAAATTTTAAATCCGGAATCGGAAATGGGTAATCCTGTTGTTTCCTTGAGAAGATTTTTAGATAACAAGCTTTGGGATAGGGTAGAAGAACTTTCAAAAAATAAAAAAGCTATAGATGTGACAATCGACGGCGTAATAAAAGGCGGGCTTTTGGTGAGCGGAGATGGAATTTCGGGTTTTCTTCCAAATTCCCAGCTTTCCTTTGCTTCTCATACCAAAACCCAAGGCTCTTCACAAAATATAGCAGGCAGTAAGACTCGGGCAATGGTTTTGGAGGTAGATAGAGAAACCCGTAAGATTATTTTTTCCCAAAGTCATGTTCTAAATCAGGATGATTTCGAAAAAGAAATAAAAGGAATAAAGACTGGGCAAAAAGTAACGGCCTCGGTTACAAATGTTACTCCATACGGGATTTTTGTTTCGGTCCCAAATGGAGAACGTGTAGTAGACGGATTTTTGCATATCTCGGAAATCTCCTGGGAAAAAGTTTTAGATACATCTTCTCTTTATAATACGGGAGATAGTATAGAAGCGGCTGTCACAGGTTTTGACAAGGAAGCACGAAGAGTAAACCTCTCTGTTAAAAAATTAAAAACAGATCCATTCGATGAGAAGATAAAAAACTTTCCTTTGGATAAAAAACTTAATGCTACAGTCTTAAAAATTCTATCAACGGGAATTTTGCTTGATCTTGGAGACGAGATAGAAGGGTTCATGAGAAAAGAAAAAATTCCTCCAAACGTTTCCTACAAAGCCGGAGACTTAGTAAATGTGATGGTTTCGGAGATTGACTCAAAAAGAAGAAGAATAGCAGCTGTTCCGGTTCTTTTGGAAAAACCGATCGGATATCGGTAGAGACTAGCAATTAACAACTAGCAACTAGAAAGTTATGAAATCGAAGATTTCATTTGTCTGTCAGGAATGCGGGTATGATTCCCCGAAATATCTGGGAAAATGCCCGGAATGCGGGGAATGGAATACACTCCGTGAAATAACAACCTCTTCATCAATTGCTTCAAAATCGGAAAAACTAACAAGGTCAAAACTCAACGGACAAAAAGAAATAACCCCCAAGAAGTTAAGTGAAATTTCGTTTTCCGAGAAAGACAGAATGTTAACAGGATATTCCGAGGTCGATAGTGTTTTGGGCGGAGGAATTGTTAAGGGAAGCGTTACTCTTTTAGCAGGTGATCCCGGAATTGGAAAATCAACTCTTCTTCTTCAGATTGGGCTTAATCTCTCTTTAGAAAATAAAGTTCTTTATATCTCGGGTGAAGAATCCGAAGAGCAGATTAAAATGCGAAGCCAAAGAATAAGTAAAGACGGAAAAAATGACAATTTTTTACTTGCTTCTCTAAACGATACTAATCAGGCTTTCGAAATCATCGAAAAAACTCGGCCTTCGATTGCGATAATAGATTCAATTCAGACAATGGAATCAGAAGATCTTACAGGATTATCCGGATCCGTCGGGCAGGTTAGATATGCCGCCTCATCGTTTATAAAACTGGCAAAAACTTTAGGAGTTCCAATCATACTCATTGGACATGTTACAAAAGAGGGAATGGTTGCAGGCCCAATGGTTTTGTCTCACATGGTAGATACTCTTCTGTTTTTTGAGGGAGAAAAACTTACGCAAACTAGAATTCTTAGGAGTCTTAAGAATAGATTCGGCCCGATTGATGAAGTAGGAATTTTTGCAATGAATGAATCGGGACTTTCTGAGATAAAAGATCCGGAACAGCTTTTTTTGGGCCAAAAAAACCTCAATACGCCCGGATCGGTACTAACTGTAACAATGGAGGGAACAAGGGCCTTTATCGTCGAAATACAGGCCCTAACGGTATTCTCAAAACTGCCAATGCCAAGGCGGGTTGCAAACGGAATCGACAGAGGGCGGCTCGAGCTTTTACTTGCGGTTTTGCAGAAACATTGCAGGCTGCCTTTAGATTCGATGGATGTTTTTGTAAATGTTGCCGGGGGACTAAAGTTGTCGGATACATCTTCTGATTTGGCAATATGCCTTGCCATTTTCTCAAGCTTTAAAAATATTCCTCTTTCAAAGACGGTTGCTATATCAGAAGTAGGGCTATTAGGAGAATTGCGATCAACCCCTTTTTTTGAAAAAAGAACCAATCAAGCGAAAAAACTTGGATTTAAAAAAATATTCAGTTCAGAAGAATATAAAACTTTGCCTTTTCTTATAAGTCAGTTGGCAAAAGCTTAAATCTTTAATAGATATGGCAGAAAAAGTTAAAAAACCCCAGCCAAAGGCTGGTCAGCCTATGGCTGAAAAAGTCAGAAAATCCAAAAGGGAAGAGGCTCATATCGGAACTTTTTCACCAAAAATGGTAGGTCTTTTGGCAGATGAGGTGGCAAAAACAATTGTTAGAAGACTTCCCCCCTTTAGACGTCCTAAGAAAAGAAAAAAAGCAAAAAAAATCGAAAATGCTCTTTTTCTTGATACTTCGGCAATAATAGACGGAAGAATATTCGATATCGTCAATTTGGGATTATTTACGGGGACTTTTGTAGCCTTGGAGAGCATACTTTTGGAACTTAAGCATATTGCAGACTCTCAAGATACGGTTAAAAGAGAAAGAGGCAGAAAGGGTCTTGAGCTTTTGGAGAAACTTAAAAAGACAAGGGGTGTTAAGTTTATGGTTTTGTCCGATTCGGAAAATGGGTCAGAATCAGATGATATAAAGGAAGTTGATGAAAAATTGATTTATAAAACAAAAAATCATAAAGGAAAAATAATTACCTGTGATTATAACCTTGAGAAGAAGTCCAATATAGGAGGAGTGACTGCGATTAATATCAATACGCTCGCAACTCTTCTTAAGATTCGTGCAGTACCGGGAGAAGCTTTACATATTAAAGTTCTTCATAAAGGCAAAGAGTCCACACAAGGCGTTGGGTATTTGGATGATGGGACAATGATTGTTGTAGAAAGCGGTTTTGGAGAAGTTGGAAAAGAAATAGATGTTTTAGTCTCGAGAGTAATTCAGACAACGGCAGGCCGGATTTTATTTGCTAAAAAAATCTAAGGGGTTTAGTTTTAGAAGAGGTAGGAATCCCTGCCCAAGACTCCTACCTCGTCTAAAACTGTAAATAGTGCAAAATTTTTTTGTGAAAAAATCAAACAGAATCAACAAAAACAACCGTTTTTAGCTTCGATCATTTTCCTTGACAACCCTTGCATTTTTTGTTATTAAAGTTAAAAGGCAATTAGTTTTATTTTCCTGCCTAAGGAACTATTTGCCGATTTTGCAAGAGCATTGCTTATCGTACCTGAAGTTATCATTAAGAGTAACGAAAGCGATGCTCTTTTTTTGCAATACTTACAAATTTATAAAAG
>MFNM01000039.1 GCA_001782085.1 Candidatus Levybacteria bacterium RIFCSPHIGHO2_01_FULL_37_33 | reverse complement strand
AATAGCATGCATTAAATGCGTTTTTCCAACACCTGTCGGACCATAGATAAAAAGCGGATTATATGCCTCTCCGATTTTTTTAACCACTGTCTGCGCGCTTACATACGCAAGCTGATTGCTGGATGAGACGGCAAATGTCTGAAAGGTATAGTCTTTCCGTACTTTTGGCAGATGGCCAATAGGAAGATTCGGTTTTTCGTATTCTTCAAAAAGAGGGCCAACCTTTCCAGAAAAACTATTTTCTGTTGCCACGGCTTTTGGGACAAAAATTATTTTTGCATCTATCCCCGTGTGCTTACCCACTGTTTTTTTTATAATCTCATAAAATCTTTTTTGAAGAAGATCGATGATCATAGTAGAAGGCGCGGATATCGTTGCGACTCCCTCTTCAAAAGATAAAAGAGATGTTTTTTTAAAAAGAGTTAAAAAATTTGCCTTAGATACTTCTGTTTCTATTTCTGCGATAATTGCTTTCCAAAGCTCTTGGACATTGCTCATAAGTTCTCCCTCGGACCATTTTTTGGGGGTGAAAACTAGTTTAACGATGTTCGCAACTTCTTGTCAAGAGAATAAAGTAGATAAAACTATGTCCTTTCCCTTCTATTAAAAAAAACCCTTTTCTGTTATACTTTAAAACATTATTTATGGAGAGACTTACGAAAAGCAAAAAGCTTAAGAGAAAAAGGAAGCACGGTTTTTTGCAAAGAAAAGGAACGCATGGGGGGAAAAAGGTTATTAGAAGAAGAAGACAAAAGGGGAGAAAAAGGATTGCTATTTAAACTTAATGTTTAAAAAAGAATTCCGCCTGCCCAAAAATGTAAAGTTTGATAAAAAATACCAGGCCTATTCTAATTTTTTTGCAGTAAAAATAGCAGAAAACAGTACCGGGCTTAAAAGATTTGGAGTTGTAGTTTCAAAAAATATAGACAAAAGAGCAGTTGGGCGAAACAGGATTAAAAGACAAATCAGAAGGTGTATAGAAGAAAATGAAAAAAATTTATCATCCGGAAAAGATATACTTGTTATAGCAAGACCCGGAATCAGAGATAAAGAAACAAAAGAAATTAGCGAAGAACTTAAAAGAATTTTTGCAAAAATCAAATGAAATATTTATTGCTGGTCTTAATAATAACTTATCAAAAAATTTTATCACCAGTCATCAAAAACACATTAGGAGTTTCCGGCTCGTGCAGATTTTATCCAACATGCTCGCAGTACGCTTACCTAATCATTGAGAAGGAAGGAGTTTTAAAAGGAAGTTACTTATCTTTTAGAAGGCTTATTAAATGCCAGCCTTTCTATAAAGAAAATTATGACAGATCCATCTCTCTTTAATACAGTTTTAGTTTGGCCGATAGTCAACGCATTAATAGGAATTTATAAAATTCTTTTTTTTATTCATGTGCCGTATGCTCTTGGTTTTTCTATAATACTTTTGACAGTTGTAATAAGATTAATACTCTATCCCCTAACTACCTCTCAGCTTAAGGCATCAAAAAAAATGCAGGAAATAAACCCTCATTTATCAAGACTTAAAGAAAAACATAAAAACGACGCAAAAACGCTTCAGGCGGAAACGATGAAATTGTATAAGGAGTTTGGTGTAAACCCTGTTGCCGGCTGTCTTCCTTTGATCGTACAGCTGCCAATTATATGGGGGCTTTATACGGTTCTTGACAAGATAGTGCGTCTGGGAGCAAAAGATGTTGCATCAAGCATAAATAAAATTGTCTATTTTGATTTTTTAAAACTTTCTTCCGCATGGGATCCAAATTTTCTTGGAATTCCTCTTGGACAGAATCCTGCAGGTTTAATCTCAAAAATAGGACCACTCATTCTAATAATTCCTCTTTTGACATTTTTATTTCAGTTTATCCAATCTAAGATGATGATTCCCCAGGGAAAAGACAAAGATAAAGATAAAAAAGAAAAGAAAAAAGATGATTTTGCAAGTGCGTTTCAGTCCCAGTCTCTTTATATTTTCCCGGTTATGATTGGGTTTTTCTCTTACACATTCCCTTTGGGACTTTCTCTGTATTGGAATACATTTACAATTTTTGGTATCATACAGCAATATTTAATTTCGGGTTGGGGTGGTCTTAAGGATATTAAATTTTTAAACATAAAATAACATGACGAAAAAAGAAGAAAAAATTGTAAAAGATACGACAGACGAACTGCTGAAGTTACTTGAAATTGAGGCAAGTGCAGAAATTAATTTTGGCGATGAAACAATAGATATAGTACTCGATACTCCGGATAGCGGCATTGTTATTGGAAGGCATGGGGATATTTTAGAGTCTCTACAGCTTGTTCTTTCTATCGCAATTTCAAAAAAATTAAATCAATTCTTAAGAATTTCCCTAGAGGTTGGAGATTATAAGAAAAACAGAGAAGAATGGCTAAGAAATACTGCGTTGGATGCAAAAGATAAGGCAATAAATCAAGGAAGGGAAATTTCTCTGCCGGAGCTTAAAGCCTGGGAAAGAAGGATTGTCCATTTAGCTCTTAAAGATGATGAAGAGGTTGTCTCCGAATCAGTCGGTGAAGGAAGGGACAGGGTTCTTATTATTCGCCCAAAATAGCAAAATAGAAAATGGGCTTTTCTTTTTAATCCTGCTTTTTCTTCCAACACAACTTGGTCGGCATTTTTGGCCAAGCTTTTCATACATCTTAGGCATAAGAACAGACTATCTATCCCCCACCCTTTACTTAACAGACGTTTTAATTTTACTGCTATTTGGTTTTTTTATTTTAAATCTTCAGATAAAATCTTTCACTGATTTATTTAAAAAAAGATCTTTCCTATTTACAAATTTGATTTTTTTAACTCTATATATTTTTTTAGGAATTATTTTTTCTAAGAGCCCGCCTGCCGGCTTATATGGTCTTTTAAAACTCTTAGAATTTGTTTTTTTTGGAATATTCACTGCCTTTTGGATCAATAAAAATAACGTAACAAAAATATTATTTATTTTTTCATCTGCAATCCTATTTGAATCTGTGCTTTCTATTTTCCAATACCTAAGACAGAGTTCCATAGGCGGAGTCTTTTATTTTTTTGGAGAAAGGACTTTTAACGGGCAGACTCCCGGAGTTGCAAACGCATCTATAAATGGAGAATTGATTCTAAGACCTTACGGAACTTTTTCTCACCCGAATGTTTTAGCAGGGTACCTTCTTATTGGCATGATTCTAATTTTATTTAACTTTAGAATAATAAAAAATAAGCTTAATACTCTCCTAAGTATTAGTGCACTTATCATAGGAACAGTAACTTTATTTTTGACCTTCAGCAGAATTGCGATCTTACTATGGCCTTTAATTTTGGTAATTTTTATGATCTCAAAGATTAGAAAAATTTTATTCAAAAAAAATTTTATTCCCATTCTGATATTTATTTTTATCATCGTATTATTTTCTTTTTTTACACCTTTGCCCTCAAGATTTTCGGGCTTTAGATTTTCCGATGAATCTTTTTATCAGAGACAAGAGCTTATTAACAAGTCGCAAGACATAATTAGTATGCATCCCATACTAGGAACCGGACTTAACAATTTTCTAATAGAACTTTCGCAAATTCAAAAAACGAATAATGCTGTTTTTTATCTTCAACCCGTTCATAACATCTTTTTATTAGTCGCCGCCCAAACAGGAATTGCGGGACTTATTTATTTTATTTTGTTTTTGGCAAAAACTTTTAAAAAAGCAGTGGATAATAAAAATTTAATAAACTATAAAATTATAATATTCTTGTCCTTTTTAATTCTTGGCTCTTTTGATCATTATTTTCTTACTGTTCAACAAGGTCAACTTTTGTTATCATTTATTGTTGGTTTAATATGGGCAAGATTCAAAAACTAAATGTATTTACGGATGGAGGAGCAAGGGGCAATCCGGGGCCGGCCGCAATCGGAGTTTTTATAAGAGATGACAGAGACGCGGAAATTGCAGGTTTTGGGAAAAAAATCGGAGTTTCAACGAATAATGTAGCAGAATATAAAGCTGTGATTGCAGGGCTTTTTTGGACTTTAGAGAATAAAGAAAAACTATCGGAAGATGTTAAGATCGATTTTTTCCTTGATTCAAATCTCGTCTGTTCACAAATTACAGGACTGTTCAAAATAAAAAATTCGCAACTTCGCAATTTACTTTTTCAAGTCAGGCAGATGGAGGCTGAGATTGGTATTCCAATAAATTATTCTTATGTTTCCAGAGAAAAAAATAGACAAGCAGATAAATATGTTAATCTAGCGCTAGACAGAGAAACGTAATTAGCCTAAAATAGGCTTAGTGAAGAAGCCTGCCCTTATCTTAGAAGAAGATCCTGGTGTAAAGGATAAACCGATTTTAATAGTTGATAAAAATGGAGTTTTGGGGTCCTCTTTAGCAGTTTCCCTTAGCAAAGATCTCCTGGTTGTGTTGGTAAGCGCAAAAAATCCGAGCCTAGATAACTCTTCTAACATAATCTATGTTCCCTACCGCAAGAAATTTCCCACTATTCCTGATAATACCTATTCCTACATTATAATTTTTGGGAACGACCCGGTTATAAATAAGTTAGTCCCCGGTTTTATTAAAAAAGCAAAAGAAGACAATGCTCCTCTTGCCTATATAACTTATTTTCTTAACTTGAATGAAGAGGTTGGAGATAATCTTTCGGAATATAAAAATACAAAGATTATTTTTTTAGGCGATGTTTTTGGCAATCACGAAGCACTTCTTTTGGAAAGCAAGATAAATAGTTTCTTAAGACAGGCTAAAAAGTTTAATAGAATTGAGGTTCCGGGGGAAGGACTGGAAAAAGTCTATCCTGTTCAATTCGGGGACTTGAGCGAAGGATTTGTAAAAGCAATCTTTGGGTCTAGTAAGTCTAAAATTTTTTATTTACTTTCTAAAGATCCGATTACCTTAATTTCTCTAGCGCATTTGATACAGAAAAAGGATCCCGATATTCAGATAGACTTAAAGTCTCAAGAGCAAGTAAAAGAGATAAATTTTAATTTTGAAGACGGAGAGTATCTCTTGCCCCGGGACTATCCGTATCAGGAAAAAATTAGAAATATAAATTTGGAAGAAGAACAAGCAGGAGGTGATCCAAAAATTATCAAACAGAGGCCCAATCAGGAAAGCAGCTCAGCTAAAAAATTTTTATATCCATTTTTTTTGTTATTGTTCTTTTTATTGCTCCCGCTTTTGTCAACCTCCCTCTTCTCTTTCTTAGGTTTTATCAATCTGAACAACGCAAAAAATTCTATAGAAAAAGGAGATTTGAAATCGGCTCAGACTTTAGTCTCATCTTCTGTAAATTTATTTAATTTATCTCAAATTTCATTAAAAACATTGGCCATTGAGGCTAAGCTTATCGGAAAAGAAAATTCCATAGATACTTTTTCAAAAAATATCGAATCGGCAAAAAAGATTTCACAGGCAACAGGCAACGCAATAAAATCATCAGACCTTCTTAAAAAAGTTTTTACAGGAGAAAGTACTGATCCAAACGAAGACGTATTATCTTCTGCAAGTCTTGTGAGACAATCATTAATTTTATTTAAAGAATTAGAAGCTCAAAACGGCATTTCTAAAGAGTTTGAGAAAAAAATAGAAGATTATCGGCATTTAATATCGATTATCTTTAATATCCAAGATGCTATCCCCAGCATTCTAGGCGTTTCGGAAAAAAAGAAATATCTGGTCCTTTTTCAGAATAATATGGAGCTTCGTCCCGGAGGAGGATTTATAGGATCATATGGGATTTTGAATCTTAATAAGGGAAAGATAGAAGATTTTTCCATACACGATGTTTACGAAGCAGACGGACAATTAAAAGGTCATATTGAGCCCCCTTTTGCTATACGAAGACATGTTCCAGAGGTTCATTGGTATTTAAGGAATAGTAATTTTGATGTGGATTTTGTAAGGTCAGCTTCTTCTGCGGCTTTTTTTCTCTATCGGGAAACAGGACAAATAGTCGATGGCGTAATCGGTGTAGATGTAGCTTTTGTTAAAAATTTAGTTTCTGCTGTCGGACCAATTTATGTTTCGGAATATAAAGAAACAGTAAATGGAGATAATTTTTTTATTGTTACGGAAACACATGCTGATAGAGATTCATTTCCGGCGTCAACCCAAAAAAAAGATTTTTTAACGTTTCTTTATAAGGCAATAAATAATAAAATTTCCTCCGAGAAAAAACTTCCCTACCTCTCTATTTTAAAATCTATAGGAGATTCTATTTTGGAAAAACATATTCTGTTTGCCTTTTCAAATTCTGATATTCAAAAAACTTTTACTATAAATGGTTTGTCTTCTTCTCTTTGGGACGGCAGAAAAATAGATAATTCGGTTGTTAACGATTTTATAGGAATTAGTGAAGCAAATATCGGCGTTAATAAAGCTAATTATTTTATGGGCAGAAGCGTTTCGTACAGAGCTGACTTAAAAGAGAATGGAACAATTTTGTCAAAGCTTTCCGTATCATTTAAGAATGATTCGAAAGATTGGCCCGGAGGAGATTATAAAAGTTACACAAGGTTCATATTACCTAAAGGATCTGTGCTAAATGGAGTAATAATAGATGGTGTTTCTCAAAAAATTGTAAAGGCTGTGACAGATTTTCTTGTCTATGAAGCCAAAAATTTTATTCCTCCAGACGGACTTGAAGTTGAACAAACCGAAGAAGACAATAGAACTATTTACGGATTTCTAATAATGGTTCGCTCGGGAAAACTAAAAAAAATTGAGATTGATTATTCTTTGCCTTGGAAAGTAGAACCAAATGCGTCTCTTGTATCCTACGATCTAAGAGTATTTAAGCAGCCTGGAACCGAAGAATACCCATTTGATTTTATTTTTTCATATCCATCAGCCTTTAAAGTCTTGTCAGCATCAAAAGGGTTAAAAGATCAAAATCAAAAAGTTATTTTACAGGAAAACTTAAATCAAGATCGGGAAATTCAAGTAGATTTAACTCAAAAATAAGTCTTTATCTTTTGGAAGCCCCTTTCAATAGAATCTTCGAAACAAGCTTACAGTTCAAAGATTTTTCGCATATTGAAGTATCAAACGAGCCTGTTGTATGTTACAATAATTCTGCTTATTATAATTATTATAATCATGGATAAGATTTATAATCACAAAAAAGTAGAAGAAAAAATTTATGGGATTTGGGAGAAAAATCGATACTTTATTCCTAAAGCCGATCCTTCGGCAGATTCGGCATCCTTCGGTAAAACTCAGGACAAGAGCTCACTGCAAGCAAGCTCAGGACAAGCTAAAAAACCATTTTCAATAATCCTCCCGCCGCCAAATGCAAATGCGCCGCTTCATTTTGGTCATGCAATGTATGTTATAGAAGATATCCTTGTTAGGTTTCATAGGATGAAAGGAAATCCCACGTTATGGTTGCCGGGAGCAGATCATGCAGGATTTGAAACTCAATTCGTCTTTGAAAAAAAACTCGAAAGGGAAGGTAAATCTCGTTTTGATTTTGATCGGGAAACACTCTATAAAATGATTTTAAATTATGTTCTTGAGAATAGAAAAGGAATGCAAAATCAGCTAAGACGTCTTGGCTTCTCGCTTGACTGGAATCGAGATAAATTTACTCTTGATAAAGATATTATCAAGATTATCTACTCAACTTTTAAGAAAATGTACGATGATGGGTTAATCTATCGAGGGGAAAGATTGGTAAACTATTGTACGCGCTGCGGGACTTCTTTTTCGGATCTTGAAGTAAATCACAGAGAGCAAAAAGACCCTCTTTATTATTTAAAATACGGGCCATTGGTATTGGCAACGGTTAGGCCTGAAACAAAATTTGGAGATACGGCAATTGCAGTTAATTCTCAAGATAAAAGATACCAAAAATATATCGGTCGGGAGATAGAAGTTCAGACTCTCTTGGGAAAACGCAAAATGAAAGTCATAGCAGATGATGCCATAGATCCTAATTTTGGAACAGGCGTTGCTAAGGTTACTCCTGCTCATGACATGAAGGATTTTGAAATAGGCAAAAGACACAATTTGGAAATTGTGAAAGTTATTGATCTTAGCGGAAAACTGACTGATGTTGCCGGTCCTTATAAAGGAATGGGAGTTAAAGAGGCAAGAAGGAAAGTTGCAGAGGATATGGAAAAGAAGGGACTTCTTGAAAAAGCTGACATTGACTACGTTCACACAATTGAAGTTTGCTATAAATGCGGGACAACAATAGAACCAATGCTTCTGCCCCAGTGGTTTATAAAAATGGAACCCTTGAGCAAACCTGCAATAGAAGCTGTTAAAAAAGGAAAAATAAAAATTACACCTTCGAAATTTGAAAAAATATATTTTCAGTTTTTGGAAAATATTAGAGACTGGAATATATCAAGGCAAATTGTCTGGGGAATAAGAATCCCAGCATGGCAATGTCATGAGTGTAGCGAGTGGATGATCACTGAAGGAAAAAATCCTGAAAAGTGCGGTAAATGTAGTTCTACAAAACTTAGGCA
>MFNM01000038.1 GCA_001782085.1 Candidatus Levybacteria bacterium RIFCSPHIGHO2_01_FULL_37_33 | reverse complement strand
TGGGTTGGTTATTTACCGCAATTTTTAAGAGGCATCTTTCCGGCAGAGACACTTCTTCGTCTTTTCTCAGCCTATCAGGTAGTACTTTCTCTCTGGCTCTTGTGGGGTAAAAAACTGTTATATCCATCGGTCCTTTCCGTTCTGACTTTTATTGCAATTATAATTGCAAACATTGGATCATTAGATATAGTTTTTCGAGATATTGCCATTCTTTTTGCCGCACTTTCTTTGGCAGTAGTCTCAAAAGATTCAAAATAGCTTCTTTTAAATATGCAATTTATAGCGAGCTTCATGGCGCTTTCGATTGGCGGAATAATAGATACTTCTTATCTTCTTTATCAGCATTATAAAAAAAGGCCTCTCATCTGCCCAATGGATCATGATTGTTCGGTTGTAACAGAAAGTAAATGGTCAAAAGTATTTTTTGTGAGGAATGAGATATTGGGATGGTCTTTTTACCTGCTTATGTTAATTTTCATAATTCTATCGGTTATTTTGCCAAATTTTTCCTCTAAGATTTATCTTTTTCTGTTTCTGTCTTCTTTCGTAGGAGTTATTTTTTCTGCTTTTTTGGTTTATATGCAGATTTATAAAATCCGCGATTACTGTTTTTACTGTTTAATTTCTTCCTTCTTAACTCTTCTTATTTTTATAAATAGCATATTACTTCTTCTCTAAAATGATATACTTATAGACATGAAAATCGGCATTGACGCAAGACTATTTAATCAAACGGGGGTTGGAAGATACACCAGTAACTTGATCGAAAATCTTTTGAAAATAGATAAAAACAACAATTATGTATTATTCGTTAGAAATGAGGATTTCGATCAAGTTAAATTAAAAATTAAAAATTTAACCCGTTCGACAAGCTCAGGGCAAGAATTAAAAATTATTAGGGTTGATATTCCCTGGCATTCAATAAAAGAGCAAGTTTACTTTTCACAAATTCTAAATAATGAGAACTTAGACCTTGTTCATTTTCCCTATTTTTCTGTTCCTATTTCCTACAACAGGCCTTTTATAGTTACGATTCATGATTTGATTATCCATCATTTTCCAACGGGCAAAGCATCTACTCACCCCAGTTTTATTTATATGCTCAAGATACTTGGATATAAATATGTAATTTCAAGAGCCTGTAAAAATGCAAAAAAAATAATTGCGGTATCAAAAGCGACAAAAGATGAAATTGTCGACCATTTAAAAATTCCAGAAGATAAAATTTCGGTAATCTACGAAGCAGCAGATCAACAAATCTCAAATCCAAAATCACAAATCGCAAATAAATCAATAAATACAAAATACTTCTTGTATGTAGGGAATGTTTATCCTCATAAGAATGTAGAAAAACTTATAAATGCTTTTGAAATTTTACTTCAGTATTTCCCAAATGCTGAATTAATCTTTGCAGGTAAAGAAGACTATTTTTATAAAAGACTAAAGAATTTTGTAAAAAAATTAGGACATGAGAAAAACATTAAGTTTTCAGGATATGTTCCGGATGAGGAACTGTCGAATCTATATAAAAATGCAGTGGCTTTGGTCGTGCCGTCTCTTATGGAAGGATTTGGGCTTCCGCCACTCGAGGCAATGTCTAATATGTGTTTGGTTTTAGCATCAGATATAAAAGCTCTTAAAGAAATTTGTGGAGAAGATGCCTTATACTTTGATCCCTATGATGAAAACGATATGGCGGAAAAAATGAAAGCGGCATATCTTGGAGAGTTCGATAGGGAAATAATAGAAAGAGGATTCGAAAGGTCAAAGGAATTTTCCTGGCGAAAGATGGCCAAAGAAACCCTCAAAATCTATAAAGATGCAATAAGATAATCAATACGTATAAAATCTAATGATTCAGATTATTAGACTTTAAAAGTTTTTCTAATACCTTCCTTCGACGATCTCTTCTCCATTTGAGCATGTGATATAGTGGATTTAAAATCTTAATTTATTGGATCGGGGATTCGAGGGTTGTGATTCGCTTTTTAGCGTTCAGCCTCAGTTTCTTAAGAATTTGAGAATAAAAAATCTAATGATTTAGATTATTAGACTTTTGAAATTTTTCGAGTTCCTCTTTTAAAATTCTTTTTCTGCGATGTTGACTTATCTTATACATTCTCTCAGGAAATTCTTTCCACAATTTTCCTTCTAATATCATCAGATCCATAGTTAATCCAATATATCTAAGCATTTTAAATATTTTATCAAATGTTTCATCCGTTTTATCCTTGGGTTTTTTGAATAATCTGAGTATCTTTAATTTCATGGATTTATAATATAACATTTGCTTTTGATATTCTGTCAATATGACAAACTAGAACTTTTAGATGTTATAATCAGGAGATGAAAGTAGCATTGGTTTATGATCGGGTGAATAAGTGGGGAGGAGCCGAGAGAGTTCTTCTTGCGCTCCATAAAATTTTTCCGGATGCTCCGCTTTACACCTCGGTTTACGACAAAGATAAAGCGCCATGGGCAAAAGTCTTTAGTGTAAAAACATCTTTTCTTCAGAATTTCCCTTTTGCATCGGGAAATCATGAATATTATGCGCCACTCATGCCCTTGGCTTTTGAGAGTTTTACGTTTGACGAATATGATTTGGTAATTTCTGTAACGAGCGAAGCGGCAAAAGGAATAATCACAAAACCCGGGACTTTACATATTTGTTATTGTCTTACTCCGACAAGATATCTTTGGAGCGGATATGATGAATATTTTAAAAATCCAATTCTGCGATTTATTTCAAAACCGGTGGTTTCTTATCTTAGATTTTGGGATAGAATTGCCTCTCAAAGACCGGACACCTTTATTGCGATTTCAAGAGAAGTTCAGAAACGAATTAAAAAATACTACAATCGAGACTCGGACATTATTTACCCTCCGATTCAAATTCAAAACCCAAAATTACAAATTCCAAATAAATCGTTAAATACTAAATACAAAATACCAAATACTGAATATTTTTTGATCGTATCAAGACTGGTTCCTTATAAAAAAATAGACCTGGCGGTAAAAGTTTTTAATAAACTGGGATTACCTTTAAAAATTGTTGGAACTGGAATAGAAGAGAATAGGCTTAAGAGAATGGCAAAGCCAAATATTGAATTCCTAGGTTACTTGACTGACAAAGAATTGGTAGAGTATTATAAAGAGTGCCAAGCACTTATATTCCCGCAGGAAGAGGATTTTGGACTGACAATTCCTGAAGCTCAAAGTTTTGGGAAACCCGTAATCGCACTAAAAAAAGGAGGAGCGCTTGATATCGTTACTGATGGCAAAACAGGAATATTTTTTGAAGTACAAAGCAAAAAATCTTTGGAAGATGCAATACTAAAGTTTCAAAAAATGAATTTTAATCCGCAAGATTCCATTAAAAATGCCGAAAAGTTCAATTTTGAAGAATTTAAAATAAAATTAAAAAAGGAAATATCACTAGCAACTAGTTTATGAATATTGCGATTTTTGCAGGAGGTATAGGAACCAGGCTTTGGCCGCTGTCCCGTAAAAATACCCCCAAGCAGTTTGAAAAAATAGTCGGAGAAAAATCCACTCTTCAGCTTGCAGTAGACAGACTTGCCCCGGATTTTAAACTTGCGAATGTCTACATTTCAACGGGAAAAAGATATGAAAAAATTATTAAAGATCATATCTTAGGTGTTCCTGAGGAAAATTTTATCCTTGAGCCGCAGTCGCGAGACGTTGGTCCGGCTGTTGGCCTTGCGATGGCAGTGATTGGGAAAAAACATCCAAATACACCTGTTGCTATTCTTTGGAGCGATCATTTTGTAAAAAAAGAGAGGCGATTTAGGGAAGTATTGAAATTGGCAGAAGTGCTAGTTAAAAAAAAACCAAATTCACTCGTGTTAATAGGTCAGCGGGCAAGATTTGCTAATCAGAATTTAGGCTGGGTTGAATTTGGAAAACAAATCGGCCAAAAAAAGGGAACGAAATTTTTTGGCTTTAAAAGAATCGTTTATCGTCCTACCTTACAAGAAGCAGAAGAGTTTCTAAGAAAAAATTATGCATGGAACCCCGGATATTTCGTAACTACACCGGCCTTCTTGTTCTCGCAATTCAAAAAATTTACACCCGATGTGTGGAAAGGATTAATGGAGATTCAAAATGCCGTAGGAACAAAGAACTTTAATTCGGTTCTTGAAAGAATATATCCTAAATTTGAAAAAATAAGTTTTGATAATGCAATTTTAGAGAGAGTAGATCCAAAACATATTTCCGTAGTCGCTTCGGATTTGGGCTGGAGCGATATAGGAGCATGGGAGGCCCTGAAAGAAGCTTTAGAGCTTTCATCGGAGGAAAATGTTACAAGAGGCAAGGTTTTAATAAATGATTCATCGGACAATCTTGTTTTCAATTATACCGATCAGCTTACAGTCGGAATAGATCTTAAAGACATGGTAGTAATAAATACCGATGATGTTCTTCTTATCTGCCAAAAAAGCTCTGTTCCCAAGATTAAGAAGTTAGTGGAAAGTTTGGCAGGAACTCAAAACGAACACCTCACATAAACATATATGCCGTACATAGAAATTAAAAAAAGTTTATACTACGAAATCTTAAAACGATTGATAGATGTTATTCTCTCTTCTATTTTAATAGTAATCTTTTCTCCTATAATCTTATTAGTGGCAATTGCAATAAAGCTTGATTCAAGCGGTCCAATTCTTGCAGACACTCCGGAGAGAGTCGGGCGAGGCGGTAAACTTTTTAAGATGTATAAATTTAGATCCATGGTGGAAAACGCGCATGAGCTTTTGCGGGAGAATCCAAGCTTTGCTAAGCTTTTTAGGGAATATAGATACGGAAGTTATAAATTAAAAGATGATCCAAGAGTTACTAAAGTAGGAAGATTTATCAGAAAATTTTCTTTCGATGAAATTCCTCAATTTTTCAATATTTTAAGAGGAGAGATGAGTCTGGTAGGTCCCCGCGCATATTATCCGGATGAACTGCGGGAGCAGCAAAAAAATTATCCTAAGACTGCAAAGTCTGTAAAAATCGTGTTGTCGGTTAAGCCGGGGCTAACAGGATACTGGCAGGTCTCAGGAAGAAGTGAAATAAACTTTGATAAGAGAATAGAGATGGATGCATCTTATGTAAGAAGGAGATCTATTTTTTATGATCTATGGATTATTCTTAAAACCCCTTGGGCTATGATCTCCGGCAAAGGCGCCCTATAATAACAATCAACAATCAACAATCGACAAACAACAATGGAACCCCGCACGTTTGACTTCCGTATAGTTGACATGGGTGGCTATTTATGGGTACTATATATAGTATATGGAGGGATTTGAAAAGATAGATTTAGATTCGGATACTAAAGATGAAATACCTCCGGCTTCCAAAGTTTATTCCTCACGGCGGGTAAGTGGTTCAAAAACAAACCTCCCGGGTTTTTTACGAGGAAAAAATTCCATGAAAATTTTAGCGGCAGTTGTAATCATAATATTAATTTCGGGTTTTACAATTATTCTGCCTGCTCAAAAAACTTTAACCTCTGCTAGAAAAACATACAGGCAAGCCCAGGTTACTCTAAATGCGCTTAAAAAGCAAAATGTTGAACTTGCTTCTTTAGAGCTTGATAAGACAAAGCAAGGCCTTGAAGAAACTCAAAAAAATCTTAATGCATTAAGTTATCTTAAATTTATTCCCTTGTTGGGTGGTTATTATAACGATGCAGACCGCTTGGTAAATGCAGGATTTGATGGTTTGGGAGCAGCCCGAATTCTTATTGATTCTGTAAAGCCATACGCTGACATCTTAGGGCTTAAGG
>MFNM01000037.1 GCA_001782085.1 Candidatus Levybacteria bacterium RIFCSPHIGHO2_01_FULL_37_33 | reverse complement strand
GGAAGGAGGGGAAGACGTCAAGTCAGCACGGCCCTTATGCCCTGGGCTACACACACACTACAATGGCGAAAAACAATGGGTTGCAAGCCGGCAACGGCAAGCTAATCCCTCAAATTTCGCCTCAGTTCAGATTGAGGGCTGAAACCCGCCCTCATGAAGCCGGAATTGGTAGTAATCGCGGATCAGCAAGCCGCGGTGAATACGTTCTCGGGTCTTGTACAAATTAAAGGCGCTTGGCAGCGCATAAAGCAAGATGGTGAAAATCCATCCTAGTAGTTGAAGAACAAGACTTATCTTGTAAGAGAAAGTCTGAAGGGTTCGATGTAACGAAAATCAGCCTAATGTTAAAAAAGCGTCTCGACTCTTAAGTGTACTAAGAGGAAGAGAATATAAAAAGCTTATTAGGATGTTTGAAAATGTTTTTTGCGTAACCCAAGGAGATCCTATTTGCATCAGAACAATAACAGGCAATAGGAAGTCAGCTGATTCCATAGTACTTTAATATGTTAATATTAAAGGAAGGGATGAACTCTAAATTAAATCCTAATTATTTAGTTGGATTGGTAGATGGTGAAGGTTGTTTTAGTATTACATTTAATAAACACAAAAACAATCGTTTACTTGAAGTAAGGCTTCTTTTTGAAATAGAATTGAGAGAAGACGACAAGGAGATTTTAGAAAGAGTTAAAGAAACTTTAGGATGCGGTAATATTTATTACTTATCCTACGAAAGGTATAAGAAATGGAGACCTCATTATAAATATAAGGTCTCAAATTTAAAAGACATTTCTACAAAAACTATACCCTTCTTTCAAAAATACCCTCTTCAAGCAAAGAAAAAACATCAATTTGCACTTTTTTATGAAGTAGCAAAGTTAATGTTACTAAAACGCCATTTAACAAACGATGGAATAGAGGAAATTAAATTTCTCAAAGAGGATTTTATAAGAGACTCGCTGGATGCGGGAAAACCGCACGTCCAGTGGGGAGCAGAATAGTTCTAACTGCAATCACCGCCCGTCAAGGCAGCAAAGTCGGTAGCTATCGAATCCCGCTCAAAAGCGAGAGAGATAGAGATTGGCGATGAGGCTTAAGTCGTATAAATGTTGCGACCTACATTGGTAACGATGTAGAAAACCTCAACTATATCGGTGAACTCCTACTTGAATTGAAGCTATTTTTAATATAGCCTTATATTCAAAGGACAATACCGAGGGAAGTTCTATAAATATAGAACCCCGTAGAGACTAAACGTTGACGCCTTAAGAAATGACAAAGCCATATTTACTTGGTGCATTACACGATGGTACCGTAAGAAAACTCACCTATCGTATCGTTCAGAAAGACAGAGAATATATTGAGTTTCTTTTAAAAGGAATTCAAAGGCTCGGTCAGAAAGCCTGGATGTATAAAGAAGGAAAAAATCGACAACTATATGTTGTTGAATTTTCTAAATCTTTTCTAAAAGATGCTGTTATAGCTTCAACAGAAGATAAGATTGATTACATCCGAGGATATTTCGATACAGATGGTGGAGTTTCAAGAGATCCTAAGGTTCGTTATTATATTTATTTTGCTCAGAAAAATTTAAAAGATTTGAAAGAGCTAAGAAAATATTTAATAGAACTTGGTATCAGTTGCGGTATTATTCATAATCCAAGCAAGAGCGCTGATCCTAATTATTGGCGATTTTTCATAAGCTCTAAATCCTATGAAAGATTTGCTCAAATAATTGGAAGTTGGCATCCAATCAAAAGTCATTTTTTAAGGATGAAGATATAGTCCATGCCACCAGTAATGCGTGGAATTACATGAACAAGGTATCCCTAGCCGAAGCTGGGGATGGATCACCTCCTTTCTAAAAAAACCCTCACCAATTTTGGTGAGTGGACTACGGAAAGGGGAAGACAGCTAAGCTCTCGCCTCAGGCGAGATACGTTAAGTTTGAAATTAAGTAAGGCTTAAAGTTTGCGATAAACTGTATAAAGGCCACAAGCGAAGAATAGCGCTTGATTTTGCCCGCTATACTTAGGGCAAAAAAATTCTATTCATCAGTATTCCTACCACTTCTTGGTTGTCAAAATTAAAATCCACCCCGAGCAATGTCGAAGGGTGGATTTTTTGTGGCTGATGTAGTAAACTTACTTCGTCTGGCGCGGTGGTGAAGTAGCTAACACAGCTGTTTGCAGAACAGTCATTCAGGGGTGCAAGTCCCCTTCGCGCCTCCCAAACTACGCTAAAGCTTCGTAGGGCAAGCATAATTTATGGGGAATAAATTTGAAAGAAAGCTGGACAATCTGGAAAAAATCCAAAGAGTAACAAGCCGTTTGGGTATTGGTTTTATTATAGTTGCTTCAACAATTGGTAATTTACCCGAAGTTATATTCATTACAGGAGGTGCGACTGCATTGAATTCGGGGATTGAATTTTTATACAAAGGGAGAAAGTAAAAGAGTTATGAAAGAAAGACAAGGTTAGACAAGGAGTGTGGGACCTTATTAAATAATTTATAATTCAGAATTTAGAGTTCAGAATTTGGCATGATGATATTCTGAATTTTGAATTTTAGATTCTAAATTTTGGAGGGTCGTTAGTTCAGCGGTAGAACGCTTCTCTGATAAAGAAGAGGTGGATAGTTCGACTCTATCACGACCCACTAAATATTTGGTTTAAATTCTTCAATCTCTGTTGTCACGCCATCAGTCGTCGCAGATATTATTATTTTATGGCCTTTTATTGAAGCCCAATCTTTAACCACTCTACTTTCCGCAATAAGCTTGCAGGCAAGTATATCTGATACAGTAAAGTCTTCTGTGTCAATCAAGATGGTGTTTGTGCTTGCAAAAGGTTTTCCTTTTTGCCCGTGATTTTTTAAAGATTGTGAGATTGGATATTCAATTTGACAAGTTGATGTTATAAGTTCTTCAGGCGATACAAATACTCCAAATGCCATCCCGGGTCTTTCTCCTGTTTCCGGAAAGCAGGTGGCAAATGGCATAGATCTAGTAGAAAAATCTATAAGTAAAGGATCTTGAACTCTTGAAGTTTCATATAAATCCGGAAATTTATCTTTCAGCCTTTTCATTTTTTCGCGCGAGTCACTTAAGAATTGTATAAATTCGGAAGTTAAGTCTGTTTCATCTAACACGGGCATACCATTCTCATAAAACCTTTCAGGATCGTATCTTCCTCCATGGCGCAGGCTGGTCAAAACAGCTTTCTGGGCTACTATGGCACCTTTATTACCCCAACTGTGAATCACAGCGATTGGAAAGATCTCACCTGTTCTGTGATTTTGAGCAGCTACAAGGATAGGCCTATCGGAATATTCCAGCATCCCTGTTCCGGTAATAAGTGACTGAACAATAGGATCCGGGTGATAAATGTTGTTACTTATATAATAGTCAAGATTGCTTTCTATTTCTGGATTTTTTAACTGATCTTCTTTTGCTCGTAATCCTCCGCAGCCTCTTGGCATTTTACCAACCCCTGCTGTTTCACCGTCAAAATGACCCATTACAACTGCTTTACGGACTCCGGGACTTTGGAGTATATATTCCAGGGGTCTTGGAGGAGGTTCTCCGGTTGCGATAATATTTAGGTCGATTACCGTATCAGGATTTGGAAGAACGGTTCTTGAATCACCGCATTTCGCAACAAGTGTTAAATTTCCTTCTGCTCTTGTAGCACGCCAGATGGTTCTTGCTTCCTCGGCCCATTCAGACCTGTTATCTCCAAAAAGAGAACCGACCGTTATCTTAGGCCTTTCTGTTCTTGACAAAGTGCTTAATTCTGGTGACATAGCCTATAATTATAACAGAACCGTTTCTATTTGCAAATTAAGTTTGTTGTACCAGCGTTGCTTTTTTGCAAAGTTTGTGCTAGATTGTCCCCCAATGATAGTTGAAACTGAACCTTTTATTTCCCCAGAAGGAACCAGCTACGAGTTTTCCGAATTCGAAAAAAGGGTTGTTCAAGGCTTGATTAACGGCTGGGATTACCAAACTTTTAGAGAAAACGATATTAGAATTTGTCAGATAGATGACGCCAAGAAAAAGCTTTCCAAAGAATTTGGCGGTTCTCCCGCAATAGGCGGGTTTTTTCTGGCAATTAGAGAAATGGTCAGACAAGCTATGCAAGAAGAGGGGATCGTGGAACTAAATCTTGATGCGCTTCCTTCAAGACTTGCCGCCGAACCCAACGATCGCGATCTTTTGATCTGGGCGTCTATGTATAATGGACTTAGTCCCTTAAAAACTCGCCAGTTGCTTGGTGAAGATCGTCTTGGAAAACTCGCACAATTGAGAAATAGTCTTGTTAGAACACTCGGTTTTAAAAACCATTATCAGGCAGTTGCGTGGTGGGAAAGAGAGAAAATGAGACTAGGCGTACAGGGGCCGATGGTTCTATGCCCGGAGAATTGAAAAAATCTCTCTTTTATTGTAGTATTAATGGCATGTCGTCGGCTTCTGAAACTTTTTTTACAAGCGTTGGGTGTATGGATGGAAGATCCGAATGTGCGGTTGCCAAGTGGGGACGAAAAAAGTTCGGTGTTGAATATGCCGATGCGATTACCGAAGCAGGGCTTGCTGGACTTTTGGCGCAAGATCATTTAGATAAATACTTGATTGATTCTCTTGAAAATAAAATAAAAATTTCTTTGGAAAAACATCATTCAAAAAATATAGTTGTATCGGGTCATGAAGATTGTGCCGCGTCTAACGCGGCTTCGGAGGAAAAACATAAAGAAGATATTTTAAAGGCGGCAGAACTTATTAGTTTAATTTTCCCAAACACCTCTGTTACTCCTGTTTATGTCAAAAGAGATGGAGAGGAATGGACAGTTAAAGAGCTTAAATGAAAATCATCGGGATTAAAACTCATAAAATTACACAAAAAGACAAAGATATCCTCAAAATTTTAAATCGTTACATCAAATCACTTTCTGAGAAATCAGTTGTTGCGGTTGCATCAAAAATAGTTGCCATAACCGAGGGACGAATTGTCAAAATCGGAACAATTGATAAGGACGAGTTGATAAAGAGAGAATCGCAATATTATCTTCCGAGATCGCAAAACCCATACAACGTAAGTCTTACCATAACAGGGGGAGCGCTTGTTGCAAGTGCGGGGATTGATGAGTCAAACGGTAATGGTTTCTACATATTGTGGCCAAAAAATCCGCAAAAATCGGCTAATCGAATTAGAATATGGCTCAAATCGAGGTTCAACCTTAAAAATGTGGGGGTGATTATAACCGACTCAAGGATTACGCCTTTAAGATGGGGGGTAACGGGATTTTGTATTGCCTACTCAGGATTTGAACCGCTTAAAAATTATATCGGCAAAAAGGATATTTTTGGAAAAAAACTTGAGTTTACAAAATTAAGTGTTGTGGACAGTTTGGCAGGAGGAGCGGTAATGGTTATGGGAGAGGGGAACGAGCAGACCCCGATTGTAGTAATAGAAGAAATTCCCGGTATTGTTTTTCAAAAAAGAAACCCAACCAAGAAGGATTTAGAAAAAATTAAAATTACAATCGATGAAGACTTATACGCCCCTTTTCTTAGAAATGCGCGCTTTAAAAAAGGCGATCACTGAGCGGATGGAGTGCCGGTATTTAGCCGGGATGGTAAGGCGGAAAGAGGAAACGTTGCGCCGACTGCGGTTTTTAGAACCGATTTATCTATGCCCTGAGCTGTTACCAAAGATTTTGGCAGGAAGTTTATTTGAGCAATCTCTCCGGGTTTCCCTTTTTCCGCAAAAGTTATTACAGCAACAACGCCGGATCCAGAAAACCCTTTTTGACCCAGAGGAGTTGCAATAGCATAAGAGATGGTTCCTGTTTCGCTATTAATTTTTTTAAGCAGCTCAATGGCATTTTTAAATAAAGGACCCGGTTTTATATCAACGTTATAAAGATGAATTGTGTCAAAAGCCAGCTCAAGCTGGACGGCATTTACCTTACTGCCTCCGGTTGTTATTGTTACGTCTGTTGAGTAAAGCGGGACTGCTGAAGAAGTTGATGTTACCGCAATAGGGTTGTTGTTTATTCTTAATGTAGTTTGCGCATAAGAAATGCCGGGAGTTGGCCCTTGTTTTACCGGGACTGGAGCCTGTTTTGGCGTTAATGCAATTGCCAAGAGGACGGCTGTTATACCGATTAAGACTACTATTAATATAAGAGTGCGTCTTGACATAATAATTAATTTAGAATTTAGAGTTCAAAATTCAGAATTATACTTTATCATCTATGATTTTTATTTTTTTGTCAATTCTTAATTCTAGATTCTGAATTCTAGATTCTTATTCTAATCTCCGTTTTGGACAGAGAGTTCTCGCAAAAACAAGTTGTAATCAAATTGGTTAACCGCTCCGTTATCTTCAAGGTCGGCAAGTATCTTGTATTGGCTGTTGCTATTGCAAAGACCTTGATTATCGGTTGAGAAGATAGAGCAGCTTATAAGAATGTTGTAATCCAAAATATCTATTGCATTATCCCCGTTTATGTCTCCTGCTACAAGATTTACAGCCGGTACATTGTATGCTTGTCCTGCAGTTATATTTTGAATTCCGGGGACAAGCCTCCTAAGATACCCGTCTGATTTTACTTTTACATTGTAGTTGGCACTTGCAAGATTTCCCATATCTACGTTACCGGTGAATTTTCCACTTCCTGCTTGGTAGACAAGCGTCCCTGATTTATTTGCTACTGAATTGCCATTACTAGCAAAGACTCCTATTGTTACGTTCCTTGATGGGCGGTTTGGATTTTTATTTGATCCGCTTGAGTCACTCGGATTTGCATTATCTCCTGTTGTTCCCAATCCGTCCAAGCCAATTATTAGTGCAAATTGCGTATTGCCCGCAGGAATCGTCGGTTGTGGGGTAGGCGTCACAGTTCTGGTTGGAGCAGGGGTGGGTGTGGGAGTAGGAGTAGAGGTACGGGTTGGCGTTGGAGTAGGAGTTACGGTTCGTGTGGGTGTAGGTGTTGGTGTACGGGTTGGCGTTGGGGTTGGAGTGGGGGTTGGAGTAGGGGTTGGAGTGGGGGTTGGAGTAGGGGTTAGTGTCGCAACAGGCTGTCCCAAACAAACAGGTAGACTTATTGTATTGCTGTTGGGGGGGTTGTACTGTGAAGGAACAGGAAGATTTTCCAGATATCTTAGAATCATTAAGAGATCAACAGATGTAACACTTGATGCAGTCGAAAGAACATTCCATGTTCCATCTACGTCTGATGCTTCTATTTGTGTCGGAGTAAATGTTCTTAATGCTGCAACATATTGTGAAATCCACTGTGCATCATTGTTAGATACTAATCCATCTCCATCTACATCTCCATATCCTTTTACAGTATTAGTAGGTAGTCCAAGTTGGGTAAGAAGCGATGCGGGAATAAAGCAGGGAGGTGGTTTTGGCGCAGGGGTTGGCGTTGGAGTTGGAGTAGGTGTAGAAGTTGGGGTTGGAGTAGCTGTCGCCGGACACGGTCTTGAGAAACTAATTATTGTTCCATCTTCGTCCTGTCTTGCGTATTGCATAATTATCATAGCGTCTACGCTAGTTAAATCTCCGCTATTGTTTACGTCTCCGATTTCAAGGGGAACGAATGTCGTATAAGTGCCTGCCTTGCTTCCCAAGACTCTAACTGCGTCTAAATATGTAATATATTTGTCCCCATCTACATCTCCGACACTACATTGCGCACGCTCGGTGTATTTACAAGCGGTGAAAGCGAGGATGTTTGCAAACGTTCCGTCATTTACATAATTTTGAAGTTTAACTACATCATCTGGGTTTAGTTGTTCTTGAGATGCAAGAGATTCGGTACCGCCCCATGTGATATGCGCTCTCCTTTTTTGTTCCAAGGTATTGAAGTCCCGAGCGGTATTGGTTAAAAGGCTTCTTGCCAGCTCGACATCTGTCTGGTTAATTGTTCTGTCCCCATTTATGTCTCCATAAAATCCGCAAATCAGAGGTCTCGGCCCAGCGGCGGCGCGTTGGCGGATTTCGGTTGAGCGCTGGACTGCAATAGTTGCTGCTCCGATTCCTATTACCAGAACTAAAATAGCAAGACCGGCAACAGTTTTTTTGGTGAAAAAGGAGGAAAACTTATCGAAGAATTTCGGTAAGAAATTATTGTTTCTCGTATAGGAAACAGGTTTTGGGGCAGGTTGGGTGGAACTCTGATTGATATTGTCGTCCATATAAAACCCTATATTCTAAAGGTAAAGAAAAACATGCTCTTTGTCAATACCCTGATGATATATTTTTCCAAAATCATCTATATACTGGTGAAGGAGTGGGGTATGGATATTTTGTGGGTGTAGGATAATAATTTGTAGGTTTTGGCGTAGCTGACCAAGGAGGAATAAGTGCCGGAGTCGGAGTTATTTTTGGGCATACCGTGAAGCTTATTCTGCCATCGGGGAGAGGGAGACGGGCAACATATCTTAAAATCATTAATGCATCAACGGATGAAACATCCGATTTAGAAGATAAAACATTTGGTGCTCCATTTACATCTGCAAGTTCTATCTGCTGTCCGCTAAAAGATTCAACCCCAGATACAAATCGCAGTATTTTTAGCGCATCTACAGAAGTTATCATTCCATCTCCATCGACATCTCCATAGCCTCTTGAGGGGAATTTGGGCAATCCTAATTGAGCAAGAATCTGCGGAGGCACAAAGCATGGGGGAGTTGATCCCGGAACTGGCGCGGCATACTGGCGGGTTTCTTGCTGTTTTTGCGACATTATAACCGTTAGGGGAATTGCGGCGGCCAAAAGAAGAACTATTAAGAGCCCTCCTTTTTTGGAAGATAAAAAGCTGACGATATTCATTAAATGATTTCTTTTAAAGCGTATTACTTCATAAACTCTTTGTCAATACCCCAGCTCCCCGAATTAGGAATTAACCATGGATAGGAGTTAAGATTGGAGTGGGCTGGGGAGTTTCCTTTCCAAGATTAATTGTTAGGCCCTGTAATGCCTTCGGGAGCTATCGAACCGCTTCCACTGCAAATCTTTGTTAGGGGATCACAGTTTGGTGGTAAAAGATTAAAATCTTTTACAGCATAGGGAATAAAAGTCTTGTCATTTATAGCTCGAAAGAAAACTGTTACTCTATTGCCAACTTTCATTTGGATGATGTCATTTTCTACCGAATCTAGGGAATTAATTACCAGAACCTCTCCCTGTCTTAAAACATCAGGCGGTCTGCCTTTTGGGCAAAAGGTGGGAGAACATGCAGCAGCTGGTTGCAGATAAGAAACAGTTACTGTTTTGGCCGTAAGATCCACAGCTGAAATCCAACCACCGCCTTGTGAAAACAAACGACCATTTCTTATAACAGAAGGTGGTGGAGTTAGAGGAATAAGTTGTGGCCCCGATGCTGCGCGCTGTCGGTAATTGAGGTATTGATTAACTATAAAAGGGGTTGCAATAATTATGAGAGCAAAGGTTATTATATATAGTTTGGTAAATTTGTCTTTGGAATTTAAATAGTCAAAGAAACTTTTAAAGATTGGCTGTTTAGCCTTTTCCTTCTCTATCTTAGGTGGAGAGTTATAGGTTAGTATTTCCGGCATTTTGGCCACTAACCAACTATAGGCAGATAATTTTCTATTTGTCAAGGTGATAAAAAAATAACAAATTCAAAATTTCAAATAACAAATAAATTCAAATATCGAAATCCAAAATGGAGAATGATAGGTGGAAAATTGTAAAGTGGTCTGTTATACTTCCAATATGGTTTTGTCGGATAGAGATTTAAAAAAAGCTATCAAATCAAAACAAATAGTGATAGTTCCTTCCCCTGACTTTTCTACACAACTGGGAACTTGTTCTATTGATCTTCGGCTTGGAAATTTTTTTCGGGTGTTTGATCACAGTAAACACCCGTATATCGACCCTTCAAAAAAGAATTTCTCAAGTGAAATAACCAAAAAAGTGGTTGTTAAAAATGGTGAGGGGTTTATTATGCAGCCCGGGGATTTTGTTTTGGCAGTGACGCTTGAACAGGTCAAGATACCAAATAATATGATGGGAAGACTTGAAGGGAGGTCGTCTCTGGGACGGCTTGGGATAGTCGTGCACTCAACGGCATCAATTTTTGATGCGGGATGGGACGGAAAGTGCGTTTTGGAACTTGGCAATTTGGGACGAATGGCGGTAAAACTTACTCCCGGCATGAGAATTTGCGCGATGAGCTTTGAGCAGTTATCAAGTGAGGCAGAAACTCCATATTCACAAAAAAAAACCGCAAAATACAGGACGCAGAAAGAGCCGGATGAGAGCAAAATACACGAGGAGAAATGAAATACCATGTAGGTTTTGATATTGAATTTAGGAAAAATCCGTATAAGGGAATTTATATTGCCCTTGAAGGAATCGATGGAAGCGGAAAATCAACTCAAGCAAAAATTCTTGCGGACTACCTCAAAAAAAATGGTAAAAAAGTTGTGTTTACAAAAGAGCCTACTCAAAAGCCTCCAGTAGGCGATCTTATTCATAATATTATTCAGGGAAAAGTGAACCTTCCGTTAGTTTCCCTGCAATATTTATTCTCAGCAGACAGAGAGATACATTTAAAAACAGTTGTCGAGCCGGCATTAAAAGAAGGAAAAATAATTATTTCGGATCGGTGTTTCTGGTCGTCTGTTGCGTATGGTATTTTAGACAAAATGGAAAATTCCGGAAAACTAAATAACGAGGATCTAATTTTAGTTTCTCAAAGTATATTATCTATGTACCATCAATTTATTGTTCCGGATATCACCTTTTATATTAAAGTTTCTGAAGAAATTGCCATAAAAAGATTATCAAAGATGAATAAGAAAAAAGAATATTATGAAACTTTGGAAAAACTTAAAAATATAAAGGCAGGATATGATTGGCTGGCAAGGAAATTTTCTAAAGAGATAACTGTGGTTGATGGGGAAAAGTCGGTTGAGGAAGTTGCACAAGAGATCGTTAGGCAAATGCCATTCTGAATTTATTTCAGGATCTTGTTTATGGAGAAAGAGGATGCTGAAACAAGTTCAGCATGACACGGGAGAATTTATGATACTTGGACCTAAAAAATTATTAGAGTTAGTAAAAACTAAAAAACTTGTTGAGGGTTTGTCAAAAAGAGAACTTGAGAATCCCGAAGGAGCCGGATTTGATTTGCGTCTTGGAGAAGTTTATGGGATTTCGGGCAAGGCTTTCTTGGGAGAAGAATCACGCTCAACCCCAGGGGTTGAGCTTCAAGAAAAGTATGAAAAGGGGAAAAGGAAGAGTATTAAAATAAAACCCGGAGATTTCTATCTGGTAAAAACTATTGAAAAGATTAATTTACCAATTAATTTATCAGCAGTAATCATCCCCAGAACCACTACATTTCGCTCTGGCATTTTTATTCGGACAGGACCAATTCAGCCGGGATACCAGGGAGAACTTACATTTGGGCTTAAAAATGAAGGACCGGTGACTGTAGAGGTAGAAATGGGAGCGCGGTTTGTCCATGTAATTTTCCATGAAATAAAAGGCGGGGGAAGTAAGTACCGCGGACAATGGCAGGGCGGAAGAGTAACGACGAAGAAAAAGGAGAAGCAAATATAAGTTAGAAAATGGTTAATAGATAATAGAAAATAGTAATGGAAAAAGGAAAGTAGAAAATAAATATTAAAATACAAATTTCTAATATCTAATCTCTATAACCAATATCTTATTTCTTATAACCAATTTCTATGAAAAAACATACGGAGTATCAATATTTAAATCTTCTCAAAGATGTGATGGAGAACGGGTTTAAAAAATCAGTATTTAATAATCCGGGAGTTACGATAAAAAGCGTTTTTGGAAGACAGATCCGGTTTGATTTATCAAATGGTTTTCCGCTTCTTACAACAAAAAAAATATTTCTCCGCGGGATCTTGCATGAGCTGATTTGGTTTCTCAAGGGAAGCTCAAATATTAAATATCTGGTCGATAATGATGTGCATATTTGGGATGACTGGGGCTATAAGCGCTTCAAAGAAGCGCTAAATGGAAAATTGAAAATGGAAAATGGAAAATTGACTAAGGAAGAATATGTTCAAAGAATTAAGGACGATAAAAAATTTGCGGAAAAATTTGGAGAGTTGGGGCCGGTTTATGGAGTTCAGTGGAGAAGATGGCCGGCATCTGATGGCAGAAAAATAGATCAGGTCAGATGGGCAATTGAAAAGATCAAAAAAACACCAGAAAGGCGCCATATTGTAATTTCTGCCTGGAATCCGGAATTTGTCTATGAGATGGCAGGCAAAGGAAAGTCTGTTGCTCTTCCGCCGTGTCATACGCTTTTTCAGTTTAATGTAATAAACGGGAAACTTTCGTGTCAGCTTTATCAAAGAAGCGCTGATCTTTTTTTAGGCGTTCCCTTCAACATAGCAAGTTATGCATTATTTACCATGATTTTTGCTCACCTTACAGGTTACCCTCCGGGTGACTTTGTTCACACTTTTGGAGATGCTCATATCTACAGCAATCACTTTGATCAGGTCAAAGAGCAGTTAAAGAGAAAGCCAAGGCCTTTTCCCAAAATGAAAATAAATCCTAAGCTTAAGGATATCGACGCTATAAAATACGAAGATTTTACGCTTGAAAATTATGATCCATGGCCACCGATCAAAGGAGAAGTAACGGTTGTCGGAGGATTTTAAAATTCTTGTTTGTCATTCCGAATTCATTTCGGAATCTTTTCTTTTAAAAAATAGATAAATCATTAAATTTAGGATTTACTTTTTTAATTAGATTCAGTTTCCATTCCCTATGCCAATTTTTTAATTGTTTTTCGCGAGCTATTGCTTCATTTACGTTAGAATATTCTTCAAGATATATAAGTTTTTTTAATTTATATTTTTTTGTGAATCCTTCTATTAATCCAGTTCTATGCTCAAATAGTCGTTTAACAATATTATTTGTGACTCCAATATAAAAAGTAGTGTTGTTTTTGTTTGTAAGAATATAAACAAAATACGTGTATTTCTTAAACATATTAGATATAATATAGATTAATTAAGATCCTGAAACAAGTTCAGGATGACAATGAATGAGTTCAGGATGACAATGAATGAGTTCAGGATGACAATGAATGAGTTCAGGATGACAATGAATGAGTTCAATTTTCAAACTATAATCTTTTGAAGAATACTTAAGAGGCAGTTGCGGATGGATTAAAATTTAAAAAGAATTAATGTTAAAATGAAAGAAATGATTAGTATCATTGCGGCGATGGATGAGAAAAGAGGAATAGGGAAGAATAACGATCTTCTTTTTCGAATTCCAGAGGATTTTGAGAGAATGCGAAGGCTTACAAAGGGTCATCCTTTGGTGATGGGAAGAAAAACATTCGAGTCAATTGGAAGAGTCTTGCCGGAGAGAACAAGTATTGTTGTGACACATGATCCTGCTAAGGTTTCCTCGGTAAGTTTCTTTACTCCGGAAGTTCAAATCGTATCTTCGCTTGGAGAAGGAATCGAAAAAGCCAAACAAAGTCCGGGGGGAGACGAAATTTTCGTTTTTGGAGGGGGAGAAATTTTTAGAGAGGCAATTGAGGGTGGGGTAGTGGATAGACTATACTTAACTAAGGTAGAAGGCGACTGGGGAGCAAATACTTTTTTTCCGGATTATTCGCAGTTTAAGAAAGTCATTCATGAAGAGGCAGGCACCGAAGGGGAGTATAAATTCAGATTTATAGATTTAGAGAGGGGAGAATAAAAATCGCTCGGAACTAAATTTTAGAAAAAATTTGTTCCTCGCTTTATTCTTAATGTGAAGTAATAGTATGAAGAATTTAAAAGCGGTTGATCCGCAAATTTACGAGCTAATTAGAGAAGAAGAGAAAAGACAAGAAGAAGTTTTGGAAATGATCCCTTCGGAAAATTATACTTCAAAAGCGGTAATGGAAGCGTTAGGAAGTGTGTTAACAAATAAATACTCCGAAGGGTATCCTCGAAAAAGATATTATCAGGGAAATAGAATAATCGATTCTATCGAGACTTTGGCGCAGGAACGGGCAAAAAAATTATTCGGCGTTCCTCATGCAAATGTTCAGCCTTATTCCGGATCTCCGGCAAATGCCGCAGTTTATTTTGCTTTACTTGAACCGTTTAAAGATAAAATTATGGGGCTATCGCTTGCTTTTGGCGGACACTTAACTCACGGATCGCCTGTCTCATTTTCGGGAAAATATTTTAATATCGTTCCCTATGAATTAAATGAAAAAGGTTTATTGGATTATGACAAGATAAAAGATTTAGCGACTTCGGAAAAACCAAAAATAATTGTTTGCGGCGCAACTGCATATCCCCGGATTATAGATTTTAAAAAATTCGGGGAGATCGCAGATGGGATTGGAGCTTATCTTCTGGCAGACATTTCTCATATTGCAGGTTTAATTGTCGGAGAGACTCATCCAAGTCCTGTTTCTTATTCAGACGTAATAATAACGACGACCCATAAGACCCTGCGTGGACCTCGAGGTGCTATGATAATGGTGACCGATAAAGGACTAAAAAAAGATCCGGAATTGGCAGATAAGATTGATAAAGCAGTTTTTCCAGGATTGCAGGGCGGACCTCATGATAATCAAACGGCGGCAATTGCGGTAGCCCTTCGCGAGGCTCAGGATAAACTCTTTAAAGTTTACATTGAGCAAGTAGTGCGAAATGCAAAGGCGCTTTCAAAAGAACTTTTAAAGTTCGGGTTCAGTTTAGTCTCCGGAGGAACAGATAATCATCTTCTTTTAATCGACCTTTCAAATAAAAAAGCAAACCCCGCCAAAGGCGGGGTAAACGGAGCACTGGTCGCATATGCGCTTGAAGTCGCAGGAATTGTCGTAAATAAAAATGCAGTGCCAAACGATCCGATGCCGCCGTTTTATCCATCGGGAATCCGCTTGGGTACTCCAGCAATTACAACTCGGGGAATGAAGGAAAAAGAGATGGTAAAAATCGCTTCTTGGATCAATCAGGTAATTGAAGAAATAAAAGGAGATGAATTACCAAAAGAGAAAGAGAGCAGGAGTTATTTTTGGAAAGAGTTTAGAAGAAGAATAAAAGAAAATAAAAGACTTCTTGGAATTAATGAAGAAATTAAAAAATTCACCCAAAAATTCCCTGTTCCCTAAGCCGCCTTTTTAAAGGCAAACATTACCATCCAGCCTCGGGGTAATTTTCCGGTTGGGGCTCTTTCTAATGTTGGCTTAATAGCTCTAATCAAACAATCCTTCGATATTTCATAAGGGATTCCTGGCATCGCTCCCTCGGTAAATTCTTTGTAACCTCCTATAGCTGTTAAGTCTTCCTCGTCCATTTCTTTTACAATTTGCCCCAAGAAAACTTTTTCAAAGCCAGCATTAAGTGCCATCTGTTTGTAATCTTCAGAAGTATGTTTTAAAAGGTTAACCGGTTCGTCAGGAATCAATTTATATTCAGATTCAGCAATTTCTCTAGCCTTCAAAACCCATAACCCCCAAAGTCTTCTTGAATTTCTAGGATAGGCCATGTCTTTAGCGTAAGCAGTATTTACGACCATTGGTCTGCCTGGTTTTAGAATTCTTGAAGCCTCATCCATAGCACGCTGCACGTTTGTTAAGTGAATTGCGTTACAAAAAGTAACCGCATCTGCCCAATCGTCTCCCAAAGGAATAAATTCAGCAGAAGCATTCTCAAACTTTATCTGGCTGTTGAAGCGGCCGAATTTTTTTCTAGCCTCTTCTAATGAAGTTTTGTCGATATCATATCCCTTTATTTGATAATCGGGTAAAAGTTTTTCCTGTTGAATAAGCTGAGTTATAATTGCGCCTGTGCCTGTGGCTATATCGACTACATTTCTTACTTGGGGAAGGAGTGCTACTGTCTGTCTGTTTATATCGACGTAAAAGGGGCGATTAGCAAAATCTTCGTAAGTTGATCTTAGTTGTCCAGTACCTTGTTCGGCCTTTGCTGTCATAATTTGGCTAGTATAGCAGAAGATTAATTTTTGTCAATTCCTAAAATTCGTTTGACAAGAAAATAAAACTCTGCTACATTTCCTTCATTATGGGAAGATGTCCAGAATATCCTGTTCAGCGGGAATCTGAAGAACGTCCTAAAACAAGAATAGTTGTTACCGGAATGGGAGCAATTACACCGCTTGGTTTAAATGTTGCGGATTTTTGGAAAAATTTAATTGCAGGAAAATCAGGCCTATCTAATATTGAACTTCCTTATACGAAAATAAAAGTTGCAGGAATAATTCCCGACTTTAAACCGGAAGTTTCACTTTCCGGTTTAGTACCTTTAAAAGACATAAAAAGGCTTTCACGTCCCGTACAGTTTTCAATTGCAGCAGCATTTGAAGCACTTTTAGACGCAGGACTTTTGAATGAACTTCGAAAAATATCAGAAAAGATAGATCTTACTCGGTTTGGAACAAGTATAGGAACAGGAATTGGAGGGATTGTTGATATTTTAGATGTAAAAACAAAACTTGATCGAGGAGAAGATGTTAAGCCTTCAGATCTTTTCCGTTCTGAACCCGAAAGAGTAGCAACTGCTGTAAGTATGATCTTCGGTCTTAAGGGACCATTGCAAGCACCAACTGCCGCATGCGCTACCGGGAACATAGCGGCGGCAAACGGATTTAATGAAATTCGTTTGGGGAATGCAGATTTAATGGTTGTAGGAGGAAGCGAAGCTTGCTTGCATGGTGTTACTCTCTCGTTATTTGAGTCGGCAAACGCTTTATCGCTAAAACCCGATCCAAATGAAGCCAGCAGGCCATTTGATAAAGCACGGAGTGGGTTTGTAATGAGCGAAGGGGCTGGAATATATGTTCTTGAATCCCTTGAGCATGCTAAAAAAAGGAATGCAAGAATATATGCCGAATTTTTAGGTTATGGAAACACTGCCGATGCGTTTCACGATACAACTCCAAGCAAAGACGGACAAAGGAGGGCATTAAGACTCGCGGTTCGTAGCATAAAAGATCTTGATAAGCATAGAATTTATATAAACGCGCATGGTACCGGTACTCCTCCGGGCGACCCTGTGGAAATTTCCGGAATTAGGGAAGAGTTTTCAGAAATTATGGATAATGTGGTAGGGATAAGTTCTATAAAGGGAGGAATCGGACATACTGTAGGAGCAGCCGGAGCAATAGAATCAATCGCTTGTATAAAAGCGATAAATGAAGGAATTATTCCTCCTACAAGAAATCTTGAAAATCAAATTGAAGAGGCAGATGGGGTTAATCTTGTTCCAAATGATGCTCAGCAAACAAACGGAGTCGATGTAGTAATTAAACCGTCTTTTGGTTTTGGCGGAATAAACAGCGTTTTAGTATTCAAGAGGTTTGAAGAATAATTTGACTTTTTAGAAAATTCTCCAGTTTTTAACACCAATTTATTTACAGATTTTCACCGATATTTGCTGAAGAATATCTGTGAGCTGATTATCAATCGGAGCAAAATAGAAGTCGTTTGGAGATGAAGCTACGTTTTTCATAAGCGCAGTTAAATCGTCCTGAAACTTTAAATCCACGTCATGAATATAACCAATGCTAAAAATTCTTACTCCCATATTTTTTATTTCATTTGCTACTGAAGTTGGATCTTGACTTGGATCCAAACACCTACATGCTCCTGGAATCGTGTCACTTGGTCCGCAATAACGCGATTCAGGACCAGGGCCTCCTACACAAGCTGCATTTGCCTCTTTCGTTTCCGGAATTCCATCTGAAATAAATATCAGGGAAAATTTGTAGCTTGGAAATTTTTCTCTTGCGGCATCTAGTCTAGATTTTGTAAAAACAAATGCGTCTTTTGTAGATGTACCGCCATCAGGAAATAACGCAGAAACAGCAGATAGAAATAGAGGTTTAACATCTTTGAAATAACCAACTGGTACATCCGATGTTACGCCAGTACTAAAAGACTGCATTCCTATTATTCCATTATCCGGATAATTATTTGCAAAATACCCAAGAGCATTTTTTAAATTTTGTAGTTTTGTACCGTATCTCATAGAGCCCGATCGATCCACCAGAAAATCAACGGCAGCTGTTGAAGTGCAGGAGTTAAATTTTATGGTCTTAAGCTGAAGAGACTTGCGGCTGTCAAGAGGGATTTCTGGTATTACGGTAAATTTTTCCGCATTTGGATCTGTTGTTGAGGGTTTTGGGAATATTCCGCCGACTAAAAAAATGCCGGCAAGAATTATTATCACAATCATAAGTGTTATTATTCCAATACCGCCTCTTGCGTTTTTTAGAGAGTAAATTCTCTCTTTCACTTTTTCCATAAGGGTGTGTTTATGATAGGGACAATTTGCTTAACAAGTCAAGAGCCGTTTCGATTAGCCAATCTCAGAAGAAGCTAATTAACAAGATCCGGAGTTGGAGTCGGCGTTGGAGGGAGAGTCGGACGGGGAGTTGGAGTTTGGCCACGGGTTGGGCTTGGACCGGGTGTTGAAGTCGGACGGGGAGTCGGGCTTGGACCGGGAGTTGGTGTTGGGCCAGGAGTTGGTGTTGGCATTGGAGTAGTAGTAATGATAAGAGGTGATCTAAGCTGTAGAGAGTTTTTGGCCAAATCCGAATTATCATCTTTTACGGTTACAGTTTCACTTTCCGGGGAAGGAACGAATTGTTTATGCGGACTAAAGCCTCCAACAAAAGCAAATGCTCCCATAATAACAACTCCTAGAATAACAAGAATACCCATGTTGCCTTTTGAATTTTTGAGAGATCGAAATTTCTTTCGTACCTTTTCCATAAAGATATACCCATTGTAAAAGTAATCTTTACAATAAGTCAAGAAACGACAAATGTTGACTTTTTTAATAGTAAGATACCATAATTAGGTAATAATGGATAAATTTTTAGAATCTTTCTCAGAAAAAACTCCTGCCCAAAAAATAATTATTACAATTTTAGGAACCATTATCTTTTTTTTGGTCATTGGTGCGTCATATTTACTTACTACACCGCCCTCCACAAAAAAATCTTTTCAAGGCAGCAATATCTCGCCAACTAATTCTATTCCATCTCAAATCCCAGAAAGTAATGCTGATCAACCACAAAAATCAATATGGCAGACTTACAAAGAGCAAAATTATCAAGTAGATTACCCTCAATATCTAAAAGTAGAGCCAGGGATCATAAACGGAGGAGGAACCTCGTTGCTCTTAAGTTCTCAATCTAATCAAAACGAGTCGCCATATAAGATAGAAATACAAGTTTTTAATTCAACCAACACGTCTTTAGCTACCATTTCAGGTGTTTTTACCGGGTTTGGTTATATGCAAAGCCCGGTAACCGTAGGTAATATAACGGCCAGAAAATTTAGCGGACATATTAGCGTAAGTGAATCAAATCTTCAAGAAACAGCGATTATTTTTGAAAATAAAGAAAAAATATACAAAATTCAGCTAATGTATAATGCCCCAAGTGTAAATCGACAAATCGAAAATATATTTGCAAGAATTGTCTCTACTTTTAAGCTGATTTAATTTCTGTCAATTGTCCCGCCCCATTCAACAGCAGTAAAACCTACTCTCTTGGGAGCTTGGGGAAGCTCTGGCGGTTTTATGCTGATCTGCTTATCAAGAGGTTTGAAATAGTAGAGTACTTCTATCAGAATATCGGGGTTTGGTTTAATGTTAATTTTGTCAATCTTATCCTTATCCTTTTTCTTTATTAAAGAAATTAACACATAAGAAGAATTAAGACTTGTAAGTCTTGGTACCCAGAAGTCTGTTAATTCCTTACTTTCATATTCTGTTAGGCCAAGTTTATTGTTTAAATCTTTTAATGTAGTACCAACATTCTCTTTTTTAACAACAAATCCATCCTCAGGTGCTTTAACATTTGTAACATTTGATTCATAAAATAATTCTCTGTATTCCTTTCCCTGATAGATTAATTTACCCGATGGATAGGCAAGTACGTTCTTCCACCCCCCTACAGGATATAAAGGATCGCTTACTACTATTTCCCCTTCTGTTTCTACAGAAACATCTATCAAAGTTTTTGTTGTTGGATAGAGGTAGATTACGGGTTTGGCGATACATAAATACCCTGTAAAATTGGCTCCGTGAGCTTTGCAAGCCTTAGTATATGGCAAGGTGGGATCGGGATTACATTTATTCACGTGGCCTTGCACATCTCGACAAACACCATTTTCGCAATAAATTTTAACTTCGCGACAAACACATGTTGCATCAGCTGGTAGCCCATTGTCATGGTTACAATAATTAACAGGAGGGCCGGGTGTAGGAGTTGGAGTTGGTGTAGGCGTAGGAGTTATCCTGGAAAGAGTCTTTAATTGGAGATTTTTTTGAGATCCTGATTCCGGGGCATCCTTAAGCATAACTGTTTCAGGGTTAACTTGAGGAGGTTTTCTTTTGTTTGGAAACAAACCGCCGACAAGAGCTAAACTTGATAAAATAATCACGCCTAAAATAATCCATAATGCCATGTCTCCCCGGGAATTTTTCATCTATACCTTAAGTTTATGGTACTTTTGTTTTAATAATGTGTCAAGCTTAAAGCATAATTAATCCCCGTAATGAAAAGTACATCAACATGCTATAGCGTACCATTGTACTTATTTTTAGTTCTTGAATTTATTCTTGATTTTTAGTATCATTACTTCCATCACGCACATTCCGCAAGATAATCCTGAATGGGCAAGCGGAATGGAGGAGTCCCGCCTTCATTAAAATTTCGGCGAGGCGAGAAAGGATTAATTTATGAGAGAAATTATACTAGAAGAACTTCTTGAGGCCGGATGCCATTTTGGGCATCAGGTAACAAGGTCAAATCCAAAAGCCCGAGACTACATTTTCGAAGCCCGCGATAATATCCACATTATTGATTTGGGTAAAACCAAAGCAGGTCTTGAAGAAGCCGGAAGATTTATTTTCAACCTGGCTGCGAAAAACGGCAGCTTGATTGTTGTGGGAACCAAAAGACAAGCGCAAGGAATTGTGGAGGAAGAAGTTAAAAAAGCAAAACAGCAGGTGTTTCTCGGTAAAACAGAGAATGAGATTTTTTTTGTAACACAGCGATGGGTCGGAGGAACTCTTACTAATTTTTCCGAAGTTGTAAAGAATTTTAAAAAACTAAAAGATCTTTTGGAAAAACTCGCAAGCGAGGAAGAAAGATCAAAATATACTAAAAAAGAAGTAGGGCTTTGGGAGAAAGAGAGACAAAAGCTCGCATCTTTATATGGAGGAATTGCAGATCTTAAAAAGATTCCGGATGCAGTTTTCGTAATAGATTCGCATCTTGAAACCTTGGCAATTGATGAGGCGGGGAAAATGGGAGTTGCAACAGTTGCAATCGTTGATACCAATGCAAATCCGCAGATTGTTGATTATCCGATTCCGGCAAACGATGATGCGACAGGATCAATAAAACTTATAACAAGTTATATAATTGATGCGTGGATAGAAGGGAAACGATCAGGAGATAAAAAGACTGCAACCACTGAAACACAGAAGAAGACTGAAATTCCGAAGCTCAGTGATTCAAAGAAACTCAGTGATTCTGTGGTTGCAAGAAAAGTATCTAAGAAGAATAAAATAAAGACTGCAGCCACTAAGACACAGAAGGTATCTGAAACACAGAAGCGAAAGAAAAAAAATGTCAATAAGAAATGAATATCAGCATAGTGAATTAACTGATAAAATAATAAAGATGGCTATAGATGTTCATAAAACTTTAGGACGGGGGTTCGTAGAAAAAATTTACCAGAGAGCACTTTATTTAGAGTTTAAGAAGAGCGGATTAAGATTTAATCGCGAAAGAAAAGTGAGTATAGTTTACAGAGGCACTAATTTAGGATATGAACAAGTAGATTTTGATATAGAGAATAAGGTTCTAGTAGAGGTTAAAGCGGTATCGCAGATCAATGAAATTCATATAGCTCAAGTAATTTCATATCTTAAGGCTTCTGGGAGAAAAGTTGGTTTGATTTTAAATTTTGCAAAACCAAAATTGGAAATAAAAAGAGTTATTAACTAATTCAGCGCTTCAGGAAATTTCAGTGATTCTGTGGTTGCAATAAAAAATTGCAACATTGAAGCACAGAGATTAAAATACATGAGGCACAGAATTATAGAGAAAGTTAAATCTTAATCTCAGTGCATAAGAGTATTTCAGCGACTCAGTGGTTGCAAGAAAAGTATGAAAGTAAATATTAAATTATTAAAGAGGCTGCGCGATGAAACATCGGCATCGATTGCCGACATAAGGAAAGCTTTGGAGGAGTCTGGCAATGACTACAAAAAAGCGCTTGAGTGGTTAAAAAAGCACGGGATTCAAAAAGCAGAGAAAAAAGCCGATAGGCAAACTGCGCAAGGAATTGTAGAGGCGTATATTCATCAAAACGGAAAAGTCGGAACAATGGTCGAGCTTTTGTGTGAAACGGATTTTGTTGCACGAACAAGTGAATTTAAAAACCTGGCTCATGAGATTGCGATGCAGGTTGCAGCAATGGCCCCTTCGGATGTTGACTCACTCCTCAAGCAAGAATATATAAGAGACTCATCCTTGACCATTCAGGATCTTATAAAACGAACTATTGCAAAGTTGGGGGAAAATGTTGTTCTCAAAAGGTTCGAAAGGTTTAAGATCTAATTTGCTAAATCATAAGATCTGTCGTATACTTTTTCTCAAATGGATCAGCTAATTCAGAACGCCCGATTGAAGATGAACAAGATTCTAGACGTTTTAAGAACTGATCTTTCAACAGTTCGAACCGGACGGGCAGCTCCTTCTCTTGTAGAAAATATAGTTATAAAG
>MFNM01000036.1 GCA_001782085.1 Candidatus Levybacteria bacterium RIFCSPHIGHO2_01_FULL_37_33 | reverse complement strand
TGATATCTGCCAAATGTCCTAATACCTGCTGTTTCGTCAAATAACTCTTCCGACATTATTCTACGAACCACAGAAGGAATAACTTCTGATTTAATAATAGGCTCTCCTTTATAATTGGCCCAAAGGCAGAGTCCCGGATTTATACTTATACTTCTTATTTGACTTCCACTACCGTCTAATCCGTGTGCAAGATAAACCCCTTTTTCACCTTCAAAAATAAAATTTCGATTAAATCTTTGCTTCAAATCATCAGCCATTTCCCGAAGTTTTCTGCTTCTTATTGGATCTCTATCTTGAAGAATATCTGACCAAACCCGCAAAGCTTTCCAGGCATATGCTTGTACCTCAACTAAAGCTATTGGATCAGGCGGAAAACGTATGCTTCTCCATTTTATCGAATCTTTACTGTCCATCCATCCCTGATTTGCAAGTCCTCCGTTTTTGTGATTATATTTATAACTTAGCCATCCATTATACGTTTCCATATTTTGGATCATCCAGTCTAACGCTTTATTTACTTTTGGAATGGATTGTTCTAACTCTTCTTCTGTTTCTATAAACATTGGGGTAACAATAAGAGAAAGAGGGGTAGCATCTACGGAATCATCATTAACGAGATTATCTCCATTTCTATAATAAAATTTCTTCCTGGCATCTCTTTTGTTAAATGGCTTTATTTCATGAGGAGCTTGGCCATTCGGAAGTTGATACTTCCAAAAATTAAAAACAGCTCTTTTTACTCTCTGTCGCAACTCTTCTTGGGGAGAATATTTTATTGATTCGGCTATAAAATAAGCATTTATAAAAGTGTCTCTTCCAAATTCATGATGAAACCTAGGATCTTCAGAAGCAAAAATAGCCTCTTTTCCAACGACAATTAAAAGATGAGAAAAAGCCTTATTATTGAAGTCAAAAAGCTCCTCCGGTGTCATTTGAACCGGTTTTATAACGTCGGGTAAAAGATTTAATAAAGCTTGTCTATGGCCCTCGACCATAACTACATTATTAATTTTATCATCAATAATTTACAAAAATCAAATTTTATTCGGAAGTTTGTGTCAAAGCTAAATCTTATCTGGGGATTGAGGAGTAATTCTTGTATGTCGTTGTTCTCCTTCTTGATTACCATGTATTGGGGAACTTTTTTTAAATGAAGCTCCTTGGCCTAACATAGAATCGGCAATACGATTCTCTACTTCGCTCATTATGCGAGCAAAATCTTCTCCGGGTATTACTCTATAAAGCCTTCCCTCAACCCATCTCACCCAAACTCCGTCCATTTTAAAAACCCCTGGAAGTGTAGGATGTTGCTCTTGAGAATTTGAATTTCCTTTTTCTACACCGTTTCCCATATTAGAAAAGATTATACTAAACCAAAGCTCTAAAATCAACCCAAACTCGCTGTTTTATTTACGAAACTATTTTGTATGTTATCCAAATGCCAATGCCTGCGCCGATTAGATTTCCCAAAAGCGACCAGGAAGAGAAAAAAGACGCGCCTAAAATAGTCGGTATATACCCACCCACAAAAGAACCAATCACCAAACCAAACATAACTAAAGTTTTCGACGACATAATTTTATAACATCAGAAGAGAAGGAGAAATAGAATGCTAGTTATTAGCTAAGAAGACGCATTGATGACGAATCAGAGTGCGGGGAGACTTTGGGTTTGTTCAGGCGGTTTGACCCTGGTTGAACTGGTTAACTATGTGGGAAAAAGCTGTCGCTTGTTGCCCCATCTCTTGCAGAGCAGCAAAATAAATTTGTTACGACCTTAAAAATCTGGTAAAATTAGCTTGCATTGCCGGGTCATCTAACGGTAGGATAGTGGACTCTGAATCCATTCATCTAGGTTCAAATCCTAGCCCGGCAGCTAAAGAAATTACGTCTAGTTTGAGTTGCTGCGACAATCTCTTTCAGGACCGTCCCTGAAATCCTGAAATCTGACTGAAATCTGAAATCTAAAATTTCCCTAAAATTTATTCGACAATTATTTTTTTGACGTATTTTGCGATGTATTTCAAAAAGTATTTTTTCAAAATTGTCTAGGCACCCATACATACGGAACGGTTGATTATGTTGCGAAAAGGGGTTAAAATGTAAGCGGTCACTAAATAAGAATCTCAAATTTATGGCACCGGAAGCAGAAATAACCGCAGATCAGGCCCAGGCAATAAGTCAGTGGGTAATGGCTGATAAAGGAATGGCCTTAGAATTCACAGAAACTAAAGGGAAAAATATCATAACTTCAGTCATAGATACAGAACCATTGTTAATTGAGCAAGATAAATATCTGCCGGAGCATCGGTCATTTTACTGCAGTGATAATCACGCAAGGGAGCTAAGACCGCTTGGGATAATTTTTAAAGGAGATACCCCAAAGACTGACTAGGATTCTTACTAAGCGTACAATAGAAAAACCTCTCGAGAGGTTTTTCTAAAAAAGTAGCTTACTTTTACTTAACTATCTTACAATCATTCATTACAACTATCCCAAGAGACATATCAGCCATTTTTCCCTGAACCGTTACTGATTGTCCGTTTTCAAGAGTTGTTATTTCTGACTTTGCTGACTTATCTGCAAAATAACAGGTAATAGTTGTCCCGAAATAGTATTGCTCATTGATTGGGTTTAGCGATAAGAAATATTTTCCGGTGATATCGTCACTTATATTTTTGATATATCCGGTCGTCTGGATAACTTTATCCGTGTATTTTTCTTCTGCTGCAAGCTTATTCTTGTCATATTCTGCAACTAAAGTTGTTGCATCAACAACAGTTGGCGCGACTTCTTCCTCTGCTTTAGCAGGGGAATCACTGCTGCCGGAATCGTTGCTTGACTGACCTGCAGTATTACTAGTATTGGTTGTTGTTCCTGATTTTCCTACATTTGCAATTACACCGATAAGAATAAGTACTCCAAAACCTATCGCTCCCCATTTTAATATCTTTTTCATATAATCACCTCCTTTCATTCCTTGCCCAAATGATAAGTGAAACTAAGAGCAATTGCAAGTAGCATATGAGGCTATTTGCTAAGCCACGCTAAGTGGATTGATAAATTAGTTCATCCGATAATTATTGAATGAGAAAGAATGCAAAACTTCCAAAGACCTTGGGTAAGAGAATTCAGAGAATTAGAAAAAAGTTAGGAATGACCCAAGAGGACGTCGCTGAAAAAATAGGAATAAGTAGAGCCTATATGGGATACATAGAGCAAGGTAGATATTCTGCCTCACTTGAGGTAATCGAAAAGATTGCAAAAGTATTAAAGGTCAAAATGTCAGACTTGTTCTAGAACATCTTTCTCTTTTTTTGCGTCATCAATTCCCACTGTAATCTCAGGAAGAGATTTTCTTACATAAAGCAGAGAACCTTCCTGAAAAGTATCATCAAGGGTAATACTAAATGAAGAAAACTCTCTCTTCATGAACTCAATAAATTTCTCGTGATTAGTTTCAATAATAGGATCGACTAGTTGTTTGTAAAAAAGCTGAGTTACATTCAGCGGGTCCTCCTCATCTTTTGTAGTTTGTCTTTCTTCAGAAAGAATCATACGCAGAAATCTTAGGCAATTAAATTCTTCTTGTTCGACCATAGTTTTAAGGTAATAATTAAGTGTCAAAATATTATCGATACTCATGAGCAAAAGACTTAAGCTTTCTGTAAATAATGCAATACTTTCCTCAAATGTTATTACCTTTCCATATGTCTGAGAATACGCTGTAAATTCAAAAAGTGTACCTTCAATTGCTTTGCTCTCTCGTAAGTTCCGGGTGATTAGCATAGCATTCTCGCTTCGCATCAATCGCAGTTCATTTAATAATGCTATTGCTCTATATCCAATATCTCCTGTATGCGTATCAAGTTTGGTCATATAATTTGCAGCCCACCGATAAGAATCATAAAGCGTAGCGTCATTCAATGATTGGAATGCGAGGATGTTTTTCAGATCAGGTTGTGAGAAAAGCTCAGATACATTCTCTGCGGCAATATATATATTTTCCCATTTTTCTACATCAAGCTCCTGCTCCTGCATGTGTTTTCTATTTAAATATTGGAGATAAATTGCTTCATAAGGAGTTATTATCCCTTTCCTTACAATTTTTGCTATCAATGATTGCTTAGTATTTTCCATATACTATCTTTTTTTCGATTTATTCGTCTTATTTCTAAACAAAACTTCACTCATAATATCTGCCTCTGTTTTTCTTGTCATAACATCCTCCACCTTCATTTGGGCTAAGAAGATGTGTAAAATTAGCTGAGCATTACTTTCGCTTATTTTTTCTCGTAGGACATACGATGTCAAAAGCTCCTGCCCTTTCTTAAAGGTATTTGGATTGTAGAGAAGCGTTGAAAATTCTTGAACTTCTTCCTCACTTAGCTTATATTCATGTTTAGTTTGTCCGCTCAACTCTACCTTGCTTGCATAATTCGGATGACGATTTCGCAGCCAAAAAATAATTCCTGTCATATTTTTATCTCGGATAGAGCTCAGCAATTGGCTTTCCGCCATGTCATTTACGAGAAGGTTCCCTTCAAAAAGTGCCTCATCTACTATAAGAATTACGCCTTTTTTATTAGTGGTTTGTTGTATTTTATCTATTGCAGATGTAAAACCGCAGTGGGTTGGAGATGTTACATGAACCGCTTTTGCATTTGGATGTTTTTTAAGCGCATCGGCAATAGTGCCTTCTCCAACGACTGGATATAATCCTGATTTTTTGTGCAGAGTAGGGTTTACATAAATAGGCAAAGCTCCCGACATAATTAATCCGGAATAGGTTGATTGATGTGCATTTCTAGGAATTACTATTTCCTCTCCTTCATGTACAGAAGATAAAATGACTGCTTGGTTGCCGACCGTAGAACCGTTAATTAGAAAATATGTATGTTCTACTCGGAATGCTTTAGCAGCTAATGTTTCTGCTTCCTTAATTATTCCATTGGGAGCATTTAGATAATCTAGTCCATCTACTTCAGTAAGATCGTAAAGGAAAATTTTACTGCCCCATAATTTTATTAATTTTTTATTTATGCCCTTCCCCTGTTTATGTCCTGGCATATGAAAAGGAGTTCGTTTTTCTTCAACATAATTTTTAACCGCCTCCACGTATGGCATCTGTCTCTGATTTGATATTTTCCTTATTTTCATAAAGTTAAGTCTATATTTTACATACATTACCTACATTCTAAGTTGAATCCGAACACCTGATGTATGAGTCAAAAACTTCCTGTGGTGTTTGATAGTCAAGACACTTTCTGGGTCTGTTATTT
>MFNM01000035.1 GCA_001782085.1 Candidatus Levybacteria bacterium RIFCSPHIGHO2_01_FULL_37_33 | reverse complement strand
CTCTTCATTAATTGCTTCAACAGTAAAACCCTCTTTTAATAAAAATAAAATCTGATCAACAGGTATTCTAGTTCCTGCGATTACAGGCTTTCCGCCGAGTATTTCTGGATCAGATATGATATAGTTCTTCATGATTTTAGTTTAGACGAAGACTTTAATAAAGTCAACGATAAGATTTTAAAACGACGGTGAGGATTTTGTAATCTAGGTCTCTTGACTACACCATGTCTCACCTCAGGACGAGTTGGTAGGCGCTTAATGGACGGCATTAAAAATTATTTTGTTGTAATATCGAAGGTTGGTTATTTCTCGGGGGTGTCTTTCCATGTCTCTATTTGTCTTAGTCCTTCATCATGGCTTGGGAAGCGGTGTTCCTCTATCACTTCAAAGCCTGGCAGTCCTGTCTCACCAAAAATTAGCTTTGCTCTCACAACAAGATATTCCCCTGGTTCTTTGCGAATAATGTGAAGCTCTTGATTACCATCTGAAGTTTCTGTAGCCCATTCTTCATATGTCGGAAGGCTCCATATCTTAACCCATTCTTTACTCATGCTTATATCACCTCCAAGGGAGGATAACGTTTATTTAGAAATTTGTCAACTAATCTATGAGGGCGTGGAGGCCGGAGAGGGTTTCTCATTTTTCAATTTTTGTACGCTCCCTGCCTATGTACGATTTTATTAACCTCAACTCTCCTTTTCTTTTTATTTACTTCATAAATAATTCTGTATGGCCACGCTTTAAGAGAAAAAAGTCCATTCAAGTCTCCTGAAAGTTGCTTTCCTGAATATGGATCTTCCTTAAGGGCTATAAGTTTTTTTCGGATTTTTGACTGCTCTGCTTTGGGTAGGCGATTAAATTGTTTTGTGGCATTTTTGGAGAGGATTACATCCATAAAGATATTACTTTAAATCTTCAAGGCGCGTAAACTCTCCTCTTTTAATCTGCTCCATGCCTTCCTTAATATCCTTGAGAGCACCTGGAATCGCGAGGATTTCGGCAGTTTCCTCCAAAGACTCAAGCTCTTCAGCGCTTATTAATGTCGCCTTAGGTTTGCCATTTACAGTTATAATAACCCGATCCATATTTTTATCCACTTTCTCTACAAGATTAGGTAAATTTGCTCGCGCATTGGATATCGAAACTAAATTAGACATAAATTAAATGTACAACATTATGTACTATTTGTCAAGACTTCGATTCCTGGTAATTTATCACCACTTAAAAACTCAAGCATGGCTCCGCCGCCTGTTGAGACGAAAGAAAACTTTTCTAAAAGTCCTATCTTTTTAAGATAGCCTATCGTATCCCCTCCTCCAACAACAGTATAAGCACCGCTTTCTGCAATTCCTTTTGCCAGTTTATAAGATGCGATTTCATGATTATCTTCATTTCCCTCTGTCTTTCCAACTGGTCCGTTCCATATGACAGTCTTTGAAAGATTTATAATTTGAATAAAATTCTCAACACTATTTTCATTAATATCTGTTTCATCGGGATTTAAATCTGCGACCAAGAGAGCAGATTTTCTTCCTTCAACTTTTTCATGCTGAACTTTCAAGAGTACTTTGGTCTGCTCTGCAATCAATCCTCCTATCAAAACATAGTCTGCGATCTGGTGCATCTTTTCAACAACAGGAAGTTTGGTTTCTATTTTTGCTCCGCCGATGATAACAGCAAGCGGTCTTTTTGGATTTTCAAGAAGTGATGATAAAGTTTCTATTTCTTTTTTAAGCATAAATCCAGCATAATGAGGCAAAAGTTTTGCAATACCGACTATAGAAGTATGAGCTCTGTGGGATGAGGCAAAAGCATCATTTACATAAATGTCTGCAAGGCTTGCAAGCTTTCGAGCAAAAACTTGCCCTGAGGCGGTCGAAGGGTTTGACTCCTCGCCGGGATTGAATCTCAAATTTTCGAGAAGAAATAGTTTATCCGAAATCCGCCAGCCATCAAAACCCCCAACGTTCTGAACTCTGAACTGTGAACTCTGAACCCTGAACTCGTTTGCATACCATTTCGCAACCGGTTGCGCAGTTAAATCATTTTCTCTCCCCTCAGGCCTTCCGAGATGTCCTGCAAGAATAACAGTTGCACCGTTTTGGAGAAGAAAATTTAGAGTCTCAAGACTCTCTTTAAGTCTCGTATCATCCGCAATTGTTAATTGTTGATTGTTAATTGTTGATTGTTGCGATAGAGGCACATCAATATCTGTTCTTAAGAAAACCCTTTTACCGTTTACATTAGTATTTTTAAGATCTGGAAGTTTAATCATTTATTAGTTATTGGTTATTAGTTATTAGTTATTAGTTATTAGTTTTAATCTGTGAATTCTTGGCAAAACATCTGCCCGTAAATTCCTCCGTCGATTACGCCAACTCCAATTTTACCAAAATTGGCAGATAAAATATTTGCTCTATGCCCCAGACTTTGCATTAAACCCTGCATAGCTATTGTAACATTAGGCGCAAGGGCAAGATTCTCCCCGGCATAAGTAAAGTAAGCATCACCCTGTGCCATCCTGTCAAAAGGAGTTAATCCCTCCGGAGTATAATGCGAGAAATAACCTCGGGCAAACATGTCTCTGCAGTGATCCTTTGCCACCTTTGTTAGTTTGGTATCCACTGTTAAAGCCATGAATCCCCTTGATGTTCTCTCATTATTGACTAATGTAAACATTGCTTGCTCCGAAGATGGATCAGCGGAAAAATTTCTAGTTTTAAAATTAAGATTTACAACTTCATTCGCTCCAGGTTCAACTGTTAAAAAGTTTATAGTTTCGTTAATTGCCCCCCCAAAAACATTGTTTAAATCTTTCTCAAAACCAGCAGTTTTTGAGACAAGAAAATTACCAATTTTGGACGTTGAAACCGAGTGTTTTAAAAAAACAGAAACGGGAAGAGCAATAACAATTGTCAAAAGAAAAGCAAATAAAATCAGACCCGAAAAAACTCCAAACAATAAACCCAGCAGATGATCTATGTTTTTTAAAAGACTATCTTTAAATGTGAACCTGCTGAAATATTTTAAATAAACAATTTTTCTAAATATTAATCCGATGATTATCTCGGCAATAAACGCAGCAATTAAAAATCCCAAAGCATTAGAAAATCCCGGAGGAATGGAAAAAACCTTAATTAGGGCCTTTGAAAAAAAAGAGTAAGTTTTTAGTCCGATTATAAAGGATGAGATAAATCCTATAAGATCAAGAAGTGCCGCAATAAAACCTAGAGAGTAACCTTCCAGCGCATAAAACGCAAGAACAATAATAATAACTAAATCGAGCCAATTAAGACCCGAACTTGGCAAAGATATGTTGCTTAAAATTTCGAAAAAATTTGTCATATTTTCCTAGATTGTCTAAACCTCAAATTAAATGGTATCATATATCCTATGTTAAATACGAGTTCTAAATTTAAACAAAAATTTAAAGATTTTAATAAAAAAATCCTAAAAAAAAGATATGCAATACTCCTAATTCCTATTATTTTATTTTTAATATTTTTTTATATTTTAATACTAAAAGATTTGCCCTCCCCTACCAGACTTACCTCCTCAAGCATTCCCCAATCGACTCAAATTTTCGATAGAAAAGGAGAACTCCTTTTTACTATTTATGGCAAAAAAAACCAAACTTTTGTCCCATTATCTACTATTCCAAAGTATATACAGCAAGCAACTATAGCAATTGAGGATAAGGATTTTTACCAGCACGGTCCGATTGATATAAGGGGTATCGCCCGTTCTGTTATAGCGATTACTCTTCGTAACCAAATTCAGGGAGGATCAACTATTACTCAGCAATTAGTAAAGAACAGTCTTTTAACACCCGAGCGAACAATCTTGAGAAAGGTTAAAGAAGTTCTTCTTGCTTTTGCAACTGAGTCTTTATATTCAAAAAGCCAGATTCTAGAAATGTATCTTAATCAATCACCATACGGCGGCACTGCCTGGGGAGTCGAAGCTGCTTCCCAAACTTATTTTGGAAAACATGCAAAAGATTTAACGCTTTCGCAAAGTTCGCTTCTAGCAGCACTTCCCGAGGCTCCTACAACTTACTCGCCTTTTGGTTCTCACCCCGAACTTGCAAAAAAACGGCAGGAAGAAGTACTTCGGAAAATGTATGAGGAAAAATATATAACAAAATCTCAGATGGAAAAAGCAATACGGGAGCCCCTTAGATATAAGAATTTATCTAATACAATTAAGGCTCCCCATTTTGTCTTATATGTTAAGGACTTGCTTATAAAAAAATATGGGGAAAAAACAGTAGAACAGGGAGGCTTAAAAGTAACAACAAGTCTTGATTTATCAATTCAAGATATGGCTCAAGCAACAGTTGCAGCCGAAGTTGCAGATCTTAAATTTTCCAGGGTAACAAACGGTGCGTCTCTGGTTACAAATCCTGCAACAGGAGAAATTTTGGCAATGGTTGGAAGTCACGATTATTTTGACACGGAAAATGATGGAAATGTAAATGTCACTCTCGCGCGACGACAACCGGGCTCTTCTATAAAACCGATAAATTATGCCGTTGGTCTATTAAATGGTTATACTGCGGCAACACCTTTTGTAGATCAGAAAATTTGTTTCCCCAATCCGGGTCATCAGCCGTATTGTCCGGTAAATTATGATGGAAAATTTCGTGGAGTTATTCAAGTAAGACAAGCTTTAGCCAATTCTATAAATATTCCTGCAGTTAAAATGCTAAAAATAAACGGTATAGAAGCTATGATTGCCACAGCCTCTGCTATGGGCATTACCACTTTTACTGATCCTCGTCGGTATGGATTGTCTCTAACCTTAGGAGGAGGGGAAGTAACCATGCTAGATATGGTAACTGCTTTTGGTGTTTTTGCAAATGGAGGATATAAAGTACCGCTTCATCCGATTTTAAAAGTAACAGACAGCAAGGGAAAAGTTTTAGAAGAATATAAACCGCCGCCTTCTCCAATTTTTGGAAAGAAAATTTTGCCCGAGGGAGTTGCGTTTATTATATCCGATATACTTTCGGACAATCAGGCAAGAGCTATGGCATTTGGAACAAATTCTCCTCTTAGAATTGGCAATTTACCTGTTGCCGTTAAGACTGGGACTACAAATGATTTTAGGGATAACTGGACTATTGGTTACACTCCTTCATATGTGGTAGCTGTTTGGGTAGGCAATAATGATAATAAACCAATGAGCGGCCTTGTTTCTGGAATTACTGGTGCTGCCCCAATTTGGCATGACATTATGGAAAACCTTCTTAAAGGAAAACCTCCCCAGCCCTTTCAGCGTCCACTAAGTGTAATTCAAAAAGCTATATGCTCAGATACCGGATCTATTCCCGGAAAAGATAACTCTTGTAAAACCCGCTTTGAGTATTTCATA